>NZ_JBLIWA010000004.1:122153-205002 GCF_047525675.1 Streptomyces sp. 796.1
CCCCCCCCCCCCCCCCCCCCCCCCCCCCCCCCCCCCCCCCCCGCGGCCGTCTCGGCGACGGCCCGTACGGCAGGTGCGAGCAGGGGCGTGAGCGTCGGCGCGAACGCGAAAGCAGAAGCCGAAACAGAAGCAGACACGGGCGCGAACGCAGGAACGGATGCGGGCACGGGCACACCGGCGGGGGCGCGCGCGAAGGCACGGGCACGGGCGCTCGTCGCGCCCCCGCCCCCGCCCCGCTCGCGGACACCGCTCCACCGTCATCGCTCCCTGTCGCCCGTCACCCGTCGTTCCGTCGCCCTGCCGGCTCCGCCGCCCGCTCGCCGCTCGTCGCCCGCCGTCTCAGGAGGTCGCCGACAGCGGCTCCAGGGACCAGACGCGCTCGGTGCGCAGCGGGCCGCGCCAGGCCATGAACGGGCCGTGGCCCACGCCGAGCGTGGCCAGTTGCGAGCCGTAGCACTGCACGGCGAGCCGCTTGGCCGACCACTGGTCGTCGTCGAGCTTGACCTCGTACCGCCGGGTGAGCCGGTAGCGGTCGGTCAGGCTGCGGAAGGACGCGCCGCGCTCCTCCTCGGCGGCGAGCACCGCCTCGGCGTCGTCGGTGTGCCAGCCCGCGGAGTGCCCGGTGTACGGCTGGTCCGCGTAGATCAGCGGCAGGGCCGCGCCCTGCTCGGCGCGGGTGCGCAGCACCTGTTCGCGAACGAGCGCGTGGTGGTCCTGGCGGGTGCCGAGCGGGGCCAGTACGTCGGTGTCGGCGGGGAGTTCGCGCAGCCACTGGTCGAGGTGGCCGAGTTCGGAAGGGTCGCCGTACGGGCCGTCCGGGTGCGGCAGCGTGATCTGCGCCACGCCCACCATCTGGAGGGCCTGGGCGTCCTCGATCACCCGGGCCCGGTGGGCCTCGTGCGGGGTGCCGAAACCGCACTCCTCGTCCCAGGAGGAGACGGTCGCCTCGGGCCCGGGCGCCCCGCCGTACGCGGTGACGACCACGACCGGCCCGGGGAGCTGGGGAATCACGGCGGCCAGCGAGAGTACGGCGTCATCGAAGTGCGGCGAGATCACGACGGTGCCCCACGGGGGCGTGCCGGGCGACGTGTTCGCGGCTGCGGACGCTGCGTTCTCGGGCATGGACTTCGGGTCCTTCCTGGTGGGTCCTGCGCTGGGTGACGGACGGAGGTCGGGCGGTACGGGGGTGCGGCCGGGGGCGGTCGCACGGGGCACGGTGCGGAGCAGCGCCACGGGCCGGCGCCTGGCGCGCGCCGCAGGCGCTGCCAGGCCCCGCGGTGCGAGGCGGGACGGCCGGACCACGGCGGACGAGCGGGACGAAACGAGACGGAGCAAGACGGAGCAAGACGAGCAGGAAGAGCGGGACGGGCGGTACGGGCGGTACGGGCGGAACAGCTAGGAGGGGACAGGACAGCGCCCCGGGGTGGGGCGCGGCCACCGTACGTCGGGGGTGCGCCGACCCCGTCGCACCCCAATCGTGCGGATAGCTGGCCATACCCTACGACCGGCGGGGTGCCGCCGGGAACGGCCGAGGCCAGCGAATGAAAGGCTGGTCACGCACGACGGACCGGGTGGGAACCCACGGTGGCTACCGCTCCGCGCCGCCCGGGTCCCGGTCGTATGCACGTCTGAGCCAGTTCCCGCAAGGGCGCGTGCCCCGATCCATCGCTTTCCGGCCAACTCTTCGGCCGCTCGGGAGGCTGATCCGCGCCCCGGCGTTCCGTACCGGAGCGGCGCGAAGGTCGGGACGGGAAGAGGGTTCCCCTGCACCGGCCGGGCGGGCCAGTATGTGCGCCTGTCGACCGACGGCCGGTGCGGCACAGGCGAGCGGAAGGGACTGTTCAGCGGGCCCGCGCCGCCCCGCCCACCGACCCCCTACCGCCGATCGCGATACGCGCGTGACGGATGAGGTCAGAGGGAAGGATGATCCGGTGTCGGCGAGGACGGAAGGCGTCGCTGCGTGACGAGCGAGCGCGGAACAGACGTCGACAGCGATGTCGTCGGCCCGCAGCACCACCACGATTTCGAGCACGTTCAGGTCCCATCGCAGGCGTGGGGAAGCGGAGTTGAACCAGATGCAGGTGATCGTACGAGCCCCCGGAGAACTGGTCCAGACCACACCAGGCGGACCACCCCCGTCCGCGCCACCCCCGCCCGCGCCGCACCCGGTCACCGCCGGCACCCGGCCGCCGATCACGCTCGGCAGGCGCCCGGACGCGGGTGCGAGCAGGGGCGCGGACGCGAACCCCGGTACCGGCGTGGGCGCGAGCACGTCCGCAGACGCGAGCAAGGCCGCAGACGCGAGCAAGGCCGCAGGTGCGAGCAAGGCCGTCGCGGGCTCGGCTGAGCCGGCCGCGGCCACGGGGAGGCGGGCCCGGTGAGCACACCCACCGCACGGACCATCTCACCGCGGACGGTCCTGATCTGGACCGGGGTCGCGCTCGTCGGCGCGCTCGGCTGGGCCATGCTCGCGCTCTCCAGGGGCGAGGAGGTCTCCGCCGTCTGGATGGTGGCGGCGGCCCTCGGCTCGTACGCCATCGCGTACCGCTTCTACTCGCGGTTCATCGTCACCAAGGTGCTGCGCGTCGACAAGACGCGGGCCACCCCCGCCGAGCGGCTCAACGACGGCGTCGACTTCCACCCGACCGACCGCCGGGTGCTGCTCGGCCACCACTTCGCGGCGATCGCCGGCGCGGGCCCCCTGGTGGGGCCGGTGCTGGCCGCGCAGATGGGCTATCTGCCGGGCACCATCTGGATCGTCGCCGGCGTGATCTTCGCCGGCGCCGTGCAGGACATGGTGACGCTCTTCTTCTCCACGCGCAGGGACGGCAAGTCGCTGGGGCAGATGGCGCGCGAGGAGATCGGCCCGATCGGCGGCGCTGCGGCGCTGATCTCGGTCTTCATCATCATGATCATCCTGCTCGCGGTGCTCGCGCTGATCGTGGTGAACGCGCTGGCCGGGTCGCCGTGGGGCACCTTCTCCATCGCGATGACCATTCCGATCGCCCTCGGCATGGGCTTCTACCTGCGCGTCCTGCGCCCCGGCCGGGTCACCGAGGTCTCGCTGATCGGCATCGTGCTGCTCCTTGCCGCCATCGCCGGCGGCAACTGGGTCGCCGAGTCCTCCTGGGCCGACGCCTTCACGCTCGACCACAGCACGTTGGTGATCTGGCTGGTGGCGTACGGGTTCATCGCCTCCGTACTGCCGGTGTGGATGCTGCTTGCGCCGCGCGACTACCTGTCCACGTTCATGAAGATCGGCACGATCGCGCTGTTGGCGGTCGGCGTGGTGGTCACGCTGCCGAACCTGAAGATGGACGCGGTCACCGACTTCGCGGGCCGCGGTGACGGGCCGGTGTTCGCCGGGGCGCTCTTTCCCTTCGTCTTCATCACCATCGCCTGCGGCGCGCTCTCCGGCTTCCACGCGCTCATCTCCTCCGGCACCACGCCGAAGATGATCGAGAAGGAGACGCAGGTCCGGATGATCGGCTACGGCTCCATGCTGATGGAGTCGTTCGTGGCCGTGATGGCGATGGTGGCGGCGTCGATCATCGACCCGGGGCTGTACTTCGCGATGAACGCGCCGGCCGGCGTGGTCGGCGACACCGTGCAGGCCGCGTCCGACGCGGTCGCCGGCCTCGGCTACACCATCTCCCCCGACCAACTGGCGGCAGCCGCCAAGGCCGTGGAGGAACAGTCGCTGCTCTCGCGCACCGGTGGCGCACCCACCCTGGCCGTCGGCGTGTCGGAGATCTTCTCCGATGTGATCGGCGGTGAGGGGATGAAGGCGTTCTGGTACCACTTCGCGATCATGTTCGAGGCGCTGTTCATCCTCACCGCGCTCGACGCGGGCACCCGGGTCGGCCGCTTCATGCTCCAGGACATGCTGGGCAACGTCTACAAGCCGTTCCGCGACGTGAGCTGGAAGCCCGGCGCCTGGATCGCGAGCGCGCTGGTGGTGGCGCTCTGGGGGTACTTCCTCTGGGTCGGCGTGCACGATCCGCTGGGCGGCGTCAACCAGCTCTTCCCGATCTTCGGCATCGCCAACCAGTTGCTCGCCGCCGTCGCGCTCGCCGTCTGCACCACGCTGTTGGTGAAGTCGGGCCGGCTCAAGTGGGCCTGGGTGACGGCCGTCCCGCTGGTCTGGGACGGGGTGGTGACGCTGACCGCGAGCTGGCAGAAGGTCTTCTCCGGCGACCCCAAGGTGGGCTTCTTCAGCCAGCGCGACCGCTACCAGGACGCCATCGACGCGGACAAGGTGCTGCCGCCGGCCAAGAACATGGACGAGATGCAGACCGTGGTCACCAACTCGACCGTGGACGGCGTGCTCTCGGCGTTGCTCGCCGTGCTGGTGATCATCGTGATCGTGGACGCGCTGCGCACCTGCGTACGGGCCGTCCGCAACCCGGAGGCGTCCAGGCTGCACGAGGCGCCGTACGTGAAGTCGCAGCTCGTCGCCCCCGCCGGGCTCGTCCCGACCCGCGAGGAGAAGGCCGAACTGGCCGCGGCTGCCGCGGGCACGGGCGGCGAACCCGAGGCGGCGGGCGCGGGCCGGTCGGACTGACGGGGCGGGCGGACTGAGCGGGCGGACTGACGGGGCGGGCGCGCCGGCGACGGACGCACGCCGGTGGGTACGGGGCGCCGCCCGCGCCCACGGCGCCGCTGGGTTGCGGGGCGCCGCTGGGTTGCGGGCCCCGTGCCCGCGGCGGCCCGCGGTGCGTGACGCACGGCACGGACGGCGGCACCCTGGAGGCGGGGCCGTCGTCCGCGCCGGGCCCCTGCGGCAGGACGACGCACGAGGACGCGAGGACAGCCGCACCCGCGCCCGCACCGCGCGGGCCCGGCCAGGAATTCCGGAGCCCCGGAGCCCGGGAATCCAGGAGCCCGGCCATCCAGAAGCCCGGATCATCCAGAAGTCCGGATCACCCGGAAAGGAGAAGCCCACATGATCACCCGCACCGCACGCCGGGCCGCGCACTGGGGGCGCCGGATGCGCTGGTACGTGCGCGAGTTCACCGGCGAGAGCGCGTACGACCGGTACGTGGCGCACGCCAGGCAGCAGCACCCCGGGCGGGTCCCGGACAGCCGCGACGAGTTCGAACGGCGCCGGATGGACGAGCGCGACGCCGACCCCCGGGGCGACTTCCGCTGCTGCTGAGCGCCGGCCCGGCGGGCGGCCCCGGGCATCGCCGACGGGCCCGCGCCGCGCCCGGGCCCGCGCCGCCCGGCCTACGGAGTCCCTACGGAGCAAGCGGAGCAACGGAGCCGGGCCGTTCCCCTCGCGCATCACGGGGCCGCGGCTCCGTCGCGCTCACCCCCGGCGGTGCCGTGCGAACAGGTCGGTCGCCGCGTTGGTGTCGCCCGGCACCAGGTGGTCGTCGGCGGAGCCGAACACCACCGTGCGTGCGTGGGTGTCGGTGAGGTACGCGTCCGGTGGTGTGGTCGACTGGGTGCCGTCCGTGCGTACGGAGAGCCGTTCGACCTCGCCGGTGCGCAGGTCTCGGGCGAAGAGGTCGTCGACCCCGTTGGTGTCGTCCGGCACCAGGTTGCTGGCCGCCGAGACGAAGACGAGGGTCTTGCCGTCGCCGCTGAGCTGGCCGAACAGCGAGTCGCCGGCCGCCTCGACGCCCCGTGGGGCGAGGCTGACCCGCTCCGTCGTACCGCGCTTCAGATCGCGCAGGAACAGGTCGAACGCGCCGTTGGTGTCGCCCGGCACCACCGCGGCCGACTTGCTGGCGAACAGCGCGAAGCGGCCGTCGGCGCTGAGCGCGTGGGTGGTGGCGCCGATCTCGGCGCCGTCCTGCATCACGCTCGCGGCCACGGTCCGGCCGGTGCGCAGGTCGTGCACGTACATCGGCTCGAAGCGCGGCTTTCGCGGCCCGCGCGGCCCGGTGCCGGGCTGCGGCACGTCCCGGGCCTGCCCCGTCGCGTCCGACGTGCCCGCCCCCGCCCCCCGCTCGCCCCAGAGGTCCTGGGCACGTCCCGGCGGCACACCCGGTCGGTCAGCGCGCCCCACGCCCTCCGCCGCCGGACCGACCGCACCAGCGTCCGCAGCGGCGCCCCGCACTCCGCTCGTCCCCGCGCCCGGCCCCGGGTCGCCCACCGGGGAGCGGGAGATGAAGCCCACCTGCCGGCCGTCGGCGCTGAGTACCGGCAGGGCCGCCGCCCGGGGCGCCTGGGTTCCGTCGCTGGTGACGTTGGCGCGCCGGATGGTGCCGTCCGTGCGGTCGAGCGCGAAGATGTCCGCGACCCCGTTGGTGTCGCCAGGCACCAGGTCGGCGCGGACCGACTGGAACGCCACCACCCGCCCGTTCGCGCTGATCACCGGCATCTGTAGGCCCTTGTCCGGATGCGGGTTGGGTGGCAGCAGCCGCTCCGTGCGGTGGGTGCGCCGGTCGTGCAGGAACAGGTCCTCCTGCCACGGCTGGTCGGGCGGCAGGTCCGTGCGCCAGGCCGCGAAGGCGAGCAGCATCCCGTCGGCACTGGCCGACACGTCGGAGACCTCCCACTCCGGGCCGGTCAACGCCAGCCGCTCGACCCGCCCGGTCGCCAGGTCGCGGACGAAGGTGTCCGAGCGCCCGTCGGTGTCGCCGGGCACCACCTGGTCGGCGTCGGTCGTGAAGGTCAGCCAGCGGCCGTCCGCGCTCAGCGCGTACCCGTAGGACTCGCGCGCCAGTTGGCCGCCGTCGTGCGCCAGGCTCACCCGCTCCGTGCCGGGCGCGCCGGGCCACGCCCTCGCCCCGTGCCGCGCCCCGTGCTGCCCGCCAGCCGGTACCGCCGTGGTCGATGCCGCCGTGGCCGGCCCGGCCAACAGCCCCGCCGCTAACCACGCGCAGGCCACCCCCGCCAGCGCCGTACGCGTTCTCGCTCGGGTGTTGCGCATCCCGTTTCCCACCCCTTCGCCAGCCGATGTCCGCCGTCGTCCGTGAACGGCGTGCGACGCACCCAACTCCGCTCCGGGGCGGGGGTCAACACACCAGGACTGTGGCAAGCCACCAATGCGCGGCCCGCCGGCCGAACCGTTCCGGCCCGTGATGACGGGCCCGACGGGCCGCCAACGAACGCCGCGCATTAGCACATCCGTACGGGATTCCTTCCCATCCGACACAAGATGTGGGGGCGCATGCCCGGGCCAACACAAGATGTATGCTCGTCCTCGCTGTCGCCGCAGGGGAATCCGGTGGAAATCCGGAACTGTCCCGCAACGGTGTACGTGTGCCGTTTTGCGCGCCGTGAGTCCGAGGACCTGCCGACAGTACGCCCATGGCCCGGGGTGCCGCCCCGGCCGCCGGGCGTCGTATTCGTCCGGGCCCCGCGGGTTGGGCCGGCGGACGCTGCGTGGCATGCCGGGACCGCGGTCGCGGCCTGCCCCGCGCGCGCCGCCCCGCCCCGCGTGGCCCCTTGCCGAGCGAGGGAGAGCCACCCCGTGACCATCGCGCCCGCGGACCCCGTTTCACGCGAGTCCGTGCCCGTGTCAGCGGCCGAAGGAGCCGGGACCGCACTGCTGCGGGTCCTGACCGACCTCACCGCCGACCTGCCCGCCACCGACCCGGGGAAGGTCGCCGCCGCCGCGCTGCGCGGTCGCCATCCCGGCTCGGACGAGGCGGAGTTGCGCTCCCTGGCGACCGAGGCGGCGGCCGGTCTGATCGCCGAGGAGCCGCAGTACTCGCGGCTCGCCGCGCGGCTGCTCACCCGGGCCATCGCGGAGGAGGCCGCCGGGCAGGGCGCGGTCTCCTTCTCCGCCTCGGTCGCCGTCGGTCACCGGGAAGGGCTCATCGCCGACGAGACGGCGGAATTCGTACGGGTGCACGCCGCGCGGCTCGACGCCCTCCTGGACGAGACCAACGCCCGCACCGACGGCGCGTCCGGCGTGGGCCGGGCCGACGACCGGTTCGGCTACTTCGGGCTGCGCACCCTGCACAGCCGTTACCTGCTGCGCCACCCGATCACCCGGCAGGTGATCGAGACGCCGCAGCACTTCCTGCTCCGGGTGGCCTGCGGCCTCGCGGACGGCGCCTCCGAGCAGGCGGTGACGGACGTCAGCGAGTTGTACCGGCTCACCAGCTCGCTCGCCTATCTGCCCAGCTCCCCCACGCTCTTCAACTCCGGCACCCGGCACCCGCAGATGTCCTCCTGCTACCTGCTGGACTCGCCGCTGGACGAGCTGGACTCGATCTACGACCGCTACCACCAGGTGGCCCGGCTCTCCAAGCACGCCGGCGGCATCGGCCTCTCGTACTCCCGCATCCGCTCCCGCGGTTCGCTGATCCGCGGCACCAACGGGCACTCCAACGGCATCGTGCCGTTCCTGCGCACGCTCGACGCCTCCGTCGCCGCGGTCAACCAGGGCGGTCGCCGCAAGGGCGCGGCCTGCGTCTACCTGGAGACCTGGCACGCGGACATCGAGGAGTTCCTCGAACTGCGGGACAACACCGGCGAGGAGGCGCGCCGCACCCACAACCTGAACCTGGCGCACTGGATCCCGGACGAGTTCATGCGCCGGGTGGAGGCGGACGCCGACTGGTCGCTGTTCTCGCCGGCGGACGCGCCCGACCTGGTGGACCTGTGGGGCGAGGAGTTCGACGCCGCGTACCGGGCTGCGGAGGCCGCGGGCAAGGCCGTCAAGACCGTGCCGGCCCGGGTGCTGTACGCGCGGATGATGCGCACCCTGGCGCAGACCGGCAACGGCTGGATGACCTTCAAGGACGCCGCCAACCGGACCGCCAACCAGACGGCGGAGCCCGGCGCGGTCGTCCACTCCTCCAACCTGTGCACCGAGATCCTCGAAGTCACCGACGACGGCGAGACCGCGGTGTGCAACCTCGGCTCCGTCAACCTCGCGGCCCACCTGCGCGACGACGTCCTGGCCGGCGGCGTGCCGGAGGGGGCGGACCCGCTGGACGCGGTGGACTGGGAGCGCCTGGACCGCACCGTGCACACCGCGGTGACCTTCCTGGACCGCGTGGTGGACATCAACTTCTACCCGACCGAGCAGGCGGGTTCCTCCAACGCGCGCTGGCGGCCGGTGGGCCTGGGCGTGATGGGCCTCCAGGACGTCTTCTTCCGGCTGCGGCTGCCGTTCGACTCGCCGCAGGCCAAGGAGTTGTCCACGCGCCTTGCCGAGCGGATCATGCTCGCCGCGTACGAGGCGTCCGCCGACCTCGCCGAGCGCCCGCGCACCGGTACGGACGGCTCCACCGACGCCACCGACGCGACCCCGGTCGGCCCGCACCCGGCCTGGGCGGCCACCCGCACCGCACGCGGCGTGCTGCACCCGGACCACTACCCGAGCGCCACCGCGCACTGGCCGCAGCGCTGGGACGCGCTGCGCGCCAAGATCGCCAAGACCGGTATGCGCAACTCGCTGCTGCTGGCCATCGCGCCGACCGCGACCATCGCCTCCATCGCCGGCGTGTACGAGTGCATCGAGCCGCAGGTCTCCAACCTCTTCAAGCGCGAGACGCTGAGCGGGGAGTTCCTCCAGGTCAACGCGTACCTGGTGGAGGACCTGAAGAAGCTGGGCGTGTGGGACGCGCAGTCCCGGGACGCGCTGCGCGAGGCCAACGGCTCGATCCAGGACTTCGGTTGGGTGCCGCAGGAGGTGCGCGCGCTGTACCGCACCGCCTGGGAGATCCCGCAGCGCGCCCTGATCGACATGGCCGCCGACCGCACCCCGTACCTGGACCAGAGCCAGTCGCTCAACCTCTTCATGGCCTCGCCCACCATCGGCAAGCTCAGCTCGATGTACGCGTACGCCTGGAAGCGCGGCATCAAGACCACGTACTACCTGCGCTCGCGCCCGGCCACCCGGATCGCCCAGTCGGCGCGCGGCGCGGAGGCGGCGGCCAGCGCGCCCGCGCCGGTCCCCGCCCAGCAGACGGCCGTCGCAGCCGACGTGATCGCCTGCTCCCTCGAAAACCCCGAATCCTGCGAGGCATGCCAGTGACCAGCCCGGCCACCACCCCCGACACCACGGCCACCGACGCCGCGGCCACCGAGCCCGCCGGCGAGGCGGTCACGGCGCGGAAGAACCTGCTCGACCCGGGCTTCGAACTGACCCTGCGACCGATGCGCTACCCGGACTTCTACGACCGGTACCGCGACGCGATCAAGAACACCTGGACCGTGGAGGAGGTGGACCTGCACTCCGACGTCGCCGACCTCGCCAAGCTCTCGCCGGGCGAACAGCACCTGATCGGCCGGCTGGTCGCGTTCTTCGCCACCGGCGACTCGATCGTCGCGAACAACCTGGTGCTCACCCTCTACAAGCACATCAACTCGCCCGAGGCGCGGCTCTACCTGTCGCGGCAACTGTTCGAGGAGGCCGTGCACGTCCAGTTCTACCTGACGCTGCTCGACACCTACCTCCCCGACCCGGACGACCGTTCGGCGGCGTTCGCGGCCGTCGAGAACATCCCCTCGATCCGCGAGAAGGCGCAGTTCTGCTTCAAGTGGATCAACGAGGTGGAGAAGCTCGACCAGTTGGCGAGCAAGGCGGACCGGCGCCGCTTCCTGCTCAACCTGATCTGCTTCGCCGCCTGCATCGAGGGCCTGTTCTTCTACGGGGCGTTCGCCTACGTGTACTGGTTCCGCTCCCGCGGCCTGCTGCACGGCCTGGCCACCGGCACCAACTGGGTCTTCCGCGACGAGTCCATGCACATGGAGTTCGCGTTCTCGGTGGTGGACACGGTCCGCGAGGAGGAGCCCGACCTCTTCGACGCGGAGCTGGGTCGCGAGGTCACGGCGATGCTGGAGGAGGCCGTGGAGGCCGAGTTGCAGTTCGCCCGCGACCTGTGCGGCGAGGGGCTGCCCGGCATGAACACCGAGTCGATGCGCGCGTACCTGGAGTGCGTGGCCGACCAGCGACTGCGCCGCCTCGGCCTGCCGGCCCGCTACGGCTCGGAGAACCCGTTCGCCTTCATGGAGTTGCAGAACGTCCAGGAGCTGACGAACTTCTTCGAGCGCCGCGCCTCGGCCTACCAGGTCGCGGTGGAGGGCTCGGTCTCCTTCGACGACGAGTTCTAGAAGGGGCCCGCCCCCGCCCTCCCGTTCCTGCCTGGCACTCTCCTGCCAGGCAGGAACGGGCACTTCCCGCCCCACGCCGGCAGGGCGCTTCGCTAGCGTGAGCCCATGTCAGGACCCCTACCGCCCCCGGTCCCGGGCCAACAACCGGGCCCCGCGGCGCCACCCCCGACAGCACCGCCACCACCGCACGCCACCGGCGCCCCGCCCGCCGCGCCCCCTTCGTACCCGCAGGGCAGCGGCCAGCCGTTCGCCCAAGGGAGCGGCCAGCCGTACGCGCAGGGCAGCGGCCAGCCGTACCCGCAGGGCACCCACCAGCCGTACGGCTACGGCCAGCCCGGCGCCGGACCGCAGGGCCACGGCGGCCACCCGACCGGCGCCCCGGGCCCGCTGCCCGCGCCGCCACAGGTCCCGCCGTACGGCACCGCACTGCCCCCGTTCCTGCAAGCCCCCTGGCCCCCGTACGCACCGCCACGGATGCCGAACGTCGTCCGCGCCGCCCAGGTGCTGCTGTTCGTGGGGGCCGGGTACTACGTGCTGCTCGCCGTCACCGCGGGGATGACGATCAGCGCGCGGGCCGCCGGGCAACTGACGGCGACGGGGCTCTCCATGTTCGGGGCGGCGATCTGCGCCCTCAGGTTCGGCGGCGGCCGGCAGCCGACGCGGATCACCGCGATCGTCTTCACCGCGATCGCCATCGCCGCCGGCATCGGCGCCGCCCGGACGCATCCCACCGGACCTGCGGCGATCCTCGCCATCGTGGGGGTGGTCCTGCTGGCCCAGCACACCACGCGCGACTGGTTCCTGCGCCACCACTGACGCGCCCGTACCTCCCGCGGCGACTCACCGCCGGCCCGCGGCCGACCTGCGCCCCTTGCACCGGCGGCGCCCCGCCAGCCACCGCCCCGCACGCCGACGGGCCGCCACCGACCGGTGCTGTCCGGTCGGCGACGGCCCGCAGCCGTGCGCGTGCGCGAGGGCGCTCAGTCGTTGGGCACCGTCTCGTAGCGCGGCGTGCCCTCTTCCATCTGCCGCAGGGCGTCCTTGCGGTCCCGCTTGGAGAGCCGGTCGATGTAGAGGTAGCCGTAGAGGTGGTCGGTCTCGTGCTGGAGGCAGCGCGCGAAGTAGCCCGTACCGCGGACCTTGATCGGGTTGCCCTGGATGTCCTGGCCGGTCACCTCGGCGTAGTCCGGGCGGGCCAGCGACGCGTACGCGGTGGGCACCGAGAGGCAGCCCTCGTTGGAGTCGTCCAGGTTGCGGCGCTCGGCGGGCAGCTCCACCAGGACCGGGTTGCAGACCACGCCGACGTGCCGGGTGCCCGAGTCGTCCATGCAGTCGTAGACGAAGACCTTGCGGTCGACGCCGATCTGGTTGGCGGCCAGGCCCACGCCCTCGGCCGCGCGCTGGCTGGCGAACATGTCGTCGACCAGCGCGGCCAGCTCGTCGTCGAACGCGGTGACGTCCTGACATTCCTTGTGCAGCACCGGATTGCCCACGACGGTGATCGGACGGGCCGTGCCCCGCTCGCGGTGCGCCCGCTCCCGCTCCTCACAGTCCTCAGTGTCGACGACGTACCCGTCCTCCACCTCCGGCAGTGCGGACCCTTCGTTCACCTGCTGGTCGGTCTCTTGCTGCGCCATCGTCCGCCGTAAGCCTTCCTGGAATCCCTGATGCGTCGCCCTACAGGGTACGGGCAACGCCGCGGCGCGACCCGCCCATGACGAGCACCGGGCGGGCGGCCTGCGGGGTACGGGGGCAGGCGGCGCAGGGCGCGAGGGCTGCGCAGCGACGGGGCACGAAGGCCGTGCGGCAGCAGGGTGCGCGGCCACGGAACAAGCGGGCCGTGCGGCAGCGCGAGGCACGGGGCGCGCTCAGCAGACCTCTTCCAGGTCCCGCCACTCGCGGGTCTCCGGGCTGTCGGCGACCCAGCCGTCGAGCAGTCCGCGCACCAGGCCGACCGGGGCCGCGATGCCGCACTCCCGCTCCGGCACCCACAGCGAACCCGAGCCCGCGGTGCGGTGGCCGAGCGGCCCCGGATGGCCGGGCTCGCTGTGGTCGTGCGGGTCCAGGTGCTCGCCGTCGCCCTCGTCGCTCGGCATCCGGCTCTCGGAACAGGAACGGCACAGCAGCCGCACCGACGACGACCAGTCCTCGGCCGCGAAGCCGGCGTCGGCGGCCAGCCGCTCCAGCGCGTCCCGGTCGGTCTCGCGGGCCGCCTCGATCAGCACCACCCAGGTCGGCACCGGCGACGGCGCCCACAGCTCGATCTCGTCGAAGACCGGGTAGGAGGGGCCAGCGGCGGTGGTGCGCTCGCCGTGCGGGACCCCGTCGTGCAGCACGACCTCGCCCCAGCGCCGCCCCGACGACGGCAGCGGAATGCTCAGCACCTCGATCCGGGCCGGGTCCAGTCGGCGGCCCCAGACGACCTCGGCCTCGCCCTCGGGCGAGAGCCGCACCGCGGCGCTGCCCAGGTCCATGTCGACCGGCGCGTTGCCGGAACCCGCGGTCAGCGCCTGGTCACCGCGCGACTTGAGGCCGTACGCCTGCCACGCCCGGCGGGCCAGCGGCCAGTCCTGGAGGGCGGTGGCCGCGATGCCCACGTTCCACCAGTCGGGGGCGCCGGAGTCGCGGTCCAGCAGGGCGACGGCGCGCAGGCCGGCCGTTCTGGCCTGCTCCCAGTCGTGCCGGAACTTGTGCAGCAGGGCCAGGTTGAACCAGGACTCGGAGAGCCAGGGCTCCAGGTCGACGGCGCGCGTCAGCAGCGCGCCCGCGTCCTCGTACCGACCGTCGCCGATGAGCGTGAAGGCACGGTCGGTGGCCTGCCGCCAGGAGGCGGACGGCCGGCGCCGCACCTTGCCGAAGATCCTCACGATTCCCGCCTACCGATTGCTGCGTCATTCCGCGCCGATGCCCTTACGAGCGGCGTCGTCCTCCCTGACGACAACCTGCCACATCTTCACGAACATCTCAGCCCGGCCCCTGCGATCCGGTCGGAGCAGGGCATGCACTACCCCCACTCCTTGCCGCGGGCCGGCGCCGCGACACCCCCTGCTCCGCATCCAACCATGCCCATTCCGGGGCCCGCTCATTACCCACGGGTTGTAGCAAGGGCCTGCCACTCCGCGCGCCCCGGCCCACCAGGAGCGACGGAGCGCGCCGCGCCCCTGCGACGCCCTTCACCCATGCGAAAAGCGACTTCCGCCATGCGGGATCGGCGGGTCAGGGGGCGGGCATCCGGCGCAGCACCCGGGCCAGCGCCGCCACCACGGCCGGGTCGTACTCCCGCTCCGTCCCCAACCACAGCCGCTCCATCGCCCCCGGCGCACCGCCCAGCACCTCGCCGTCCAGGGACGGGGCGGCCGGCAGGGAAGGGGCGGCCGGCGCCCGCCGCCCGCGGCCCGCGCCGCTCCCCCGCGCTCCGGCCCCGTCCGCGCCGCGCGGGTCACCCGCACCACGCGGGCCGTCCGCACCGTCCGCGAAGGGGTCGGCAAGATCACCCGTGAGGTCCGCATAGGCGTTGACCACGCGGAGGATGCGGGCGGTGGGCGGCTGCTCACGGTACGGAGCGGCCTGCTGCTCGACCGTGCGGGCGACTTCTTCGGGCGCCCCGGTCCGCCGTACGACGCTGGCGCCGAGCCGGGCTATGCGCTCGGCCTCCACGGCCGGCAGCGGCTCGGTGGCGCCGGCCGGGTACGGGTCGACGAGTGCGAGTTGCCCCACGTCGTGCAGGAGGGCCGCGCATTCGAGCACCGCCCGGGCGTGCGCGGAGAGCCCCAGCTCACGGCCGGTCTCACCGGCGAGCAGGGCGACCCGCTGGGCGTGACCCGGCGGGGTGTGGCCGGCGATCTCGGTGGCACGGGCCAGCGAGGCGACGGTCTGCCGGCCGGCGGCCCGTACCAGCGCGCCCCGCCGCGCCGACCACTGCACCAGCAGCAGCGGCACGCCGAGCAGCGGCACCGCCCACGGCCCCGCGACCGCCGCGGCGAGCGCCAGCGCCACCGCGGCGCCGGCGACCACCAGGCCCAGGCCGAGTTGGGCCCGCAGCCGCTCGTCGAGCGGCGTCGCGGGGGCGCCGTCCGCCGGGGTCGCGGCACAGAGCGCGGCGAGCCCCGTCTCGCACAGCACGGTCAGCCCGAGCACGAGCAGCACGTAGCCGAGTACGGGCGCGCCGTCGGCCCGCTCGGTATCGAACGCGGCGCACCGGTCGAGGGGTTGGCAGCAGAGCGCGGCGAAGGCGACCGTCACAACGCGGCGCGCCCACAGGTCACGGTCCGCACGCTGGCCGACGGCGAGCAGCGGCACCCGCCCGAGCAGCCCGGCCAGCGCCACCACGGCGACGGCCTGTGCCGTGCCCAACATCCCGCCGGATCCGGTCAGTTGACACACCACTGCATGGCCGAGCGCGGCTGCGGCACCGAGCGGCGCCGGGTCCCGGTCCCGCACCAACGCGTCCGCGGGGCAACGGGCCGCCTCACCGGCCGCGATCAACACCCCGAAGGCGAGCGCCATCCCGAGCCCCTGCGCCCCGTGCCAGGCGGTCCAGCCAACCGCGGCAAGCGCGAACGCAGCGGCAACACCGTGCACGAACAGTGGGCGCAGCACGGCGGTGGGAGGCGGGGCGGCTTCGCCAGGGGGCGGGTTGCCCACGGCGGGGGGCTGGTTGGGGCGGGCGGCGCGGGCGGCCCGACCCGTTGCCTCCCGCCGATCCGACGCCGCGGGCCGCTCTCCCCGGCCATCCCGCCCGGCAGGCCCCGGCCCGTCCGACCTCGTGCCCCCGCCGCTGGTCATCGGCTCGCGCGGTCGGTCCCGGCGGCCGGTCCGCGGTGGCCCGGCCGGCCCGTGGGCGCGCCCCCCGGGCCGCCCCGTGCCGTCCGCGCGCCGCCGGTCACCGCGTCCTGCTGTCCCGCCCCGCCGGCCCCCACCGGCTCGTCCCGCGGCGCGCCCGTACCGGAACCGCCCGCCGTCTGGGACCGGCCCGCCCGGCCGGACCCGCCGGCCGCCCCGCGCGGAGCCCCCCGGCCCGATCTGCCGGCCGCCTCGCGCGGGACCAACACGCCCGCGCCAGAGGTCACTCCACGCCCCGCCACCAGACCTTGCCCACGCCCCGTGTGCTCGTCGCCCGCCACCGGCGCACGCTGTTCAGACCGCCCGGACCGGGCGGTCTGCTCAGGCCGCTCCGCGCCGCGCCGGCCAGGACGCGCCCCGCCGCGCGCGGGTTCGCGCCGCCCCGTCCGCTCGTCCTCGCGCGCGGGGGCGCGCCCGTACCGGTCTCCCTCTGTCGTGCGGACCGGCGCCGCGGCGCGCTGGCCGAGCCGTAGCCGCAGGAGGCCGGCCCACAACCGCCGGGCCGCCGCCGCCCGTTCGGGGTCGCTCCGGTTCGGGCCGGTCTGCGCCGCGCGGGCGGCGGGCGGCTGCTCCGCGCCGTCCCCGCACAGGTCCACGCACGCCGTGCCGTACGCGGCGTGGCAGGCTCCCCCGCAACTGGCTCCCGGACAACCGCCACCCGCCGCCGCGCGGTCGCGTCCTCGGGCGGCACCCGCGGCCCGCCGGTCGTACGCAGCCGCCGGCAGCACGCCCCGCACCGCGGCGGACGGCGCGCCAAACGTCGCGGCTCCTGCCGCACCCGCCGCACCCGCCACGCCGTACGGGGCACCACCGCCGTCGCCGTACACGCCGTGCCCGGCGCCCGTGCGGGACGGGCGGGCCGTGCGGGAGCCTTCGCCGTACGCGGCACCGGCCGCATCGCCGTACGCGCCCGCCGCGATCGCCTCCTGGCCCGCCTCGTCGACCTCCTCCACGCTCTCGGGCTGCCAGCCGTGCCGGTCCAGGGCGCGGACCAGCGCGCCCACCATCCGCGGGTCGAACTGCGATCCGGCGCAGCGGCGGAGCTCCTCGACGGCGACGGAGACCGGGCGGGCCCGCCGGTAGCTGCGGGTCGAGGTCATCGCGTCGAACGCGTCGGCCACCGCCACCACCCGGGCCACCTCCGGGATCTCGCCCCCGGCCAGGCCGTGCGGATAGCCGCTGCCGTCCAACCGCTCGTGGTGGTGCAAGATCGCTGACCTGGCCTCGCCGAGACAGCCGATCCCGTGCGCCACCGCGTCGCCCTGCTCCGGGTGCAGCTCGATCACCTGCCGCTCCTGCGGGGTCAACGGCCCGTTCTTGCGCAGCACTCGGGTCGGCACGGCGAGCTTGCCCACGTCGTGCAGGACGCCGGCGACGCGCAGCACCTCCTGCCGGTCGGCCGCCATGCCCAGTTCGCGGGCGATCAACACCGATGCCTGACCGACGCGTTCGCCGTGTCGGCGCGTATAGCGGTCCTTCAGGTCCATGGCCTGCACCAGCGCCCGCACGGCCAGTTGGCGCGCGGCGTGCTCCCGGGGCCAGGGAGCCGGGCCCCGGCAGGCCGCCCCGATCGGCACCAGCACCAACAGGGCGGCCGACGGCCCGTACGGGCTCCGCCACAGCACCGCCATCACCAGCCCGACGAGCGCCAACAGGAGTTGCACGGCGCCGAACCCGGCCGCCCCGCGCCACCAGCCGGCCGGAGGGCGGCGCCCGACGGCACGCAGCGCCCCGCCGTCCAGGCAGGTCAGCGTCAGGGCGCAGACGAGGGCCGCGCAGAGCGTGCCGGGCAGGGCGGGCAGCAGGTCGGCCGCGGCGACCGCCGCCGGCCCGTCGAGCGCGCGGAAGGCGGCGGCGCTCGCCCCCGCCGCCAGTGCGAGCCGTGCCACGCGCCAGCTCCGGCTGGCCAACGCCGGCCCGCCGGCCGGGCCCTGGACCGCGCCCCGGAGCACGAGCGCGCCCGCCGCCGGCACCAGCGCCGCGGCTGCCGGCGGCAACAGGAAGGCCCCGGCGAAGAGCGCGGCGCTGCACCACAGCGGCACCGGGACGAGGGCCGCGGCCGGGCCCGGTGGCGCGGCGGGGCTGCCCGAATCCGCTGCGGCGGGGCCGGTCGAGCCCACCGCGGCGGGGCTGCCCGGATGCGCCACGGCCGTGTCTACGGGCCCGGCGGCGCGGCCCGCGAGCTGGCAGCCCGCGTAGCCGAGGGCGAGCAGCACGGTGGGGAGCCAGGGGGCGGCGCCCGGTGGCGCGGGGAGCAGGTCGGCGTCCGGGCCGAGGACCGCGGCGGGGGCGCTGGCCAGGGCCGGGGCGGCACAACAGGCCGCCGCACAAACGGCGCCGAAGATGTAGATGCGCGCGGCTTGCGGGAGTGTCCGCACGGTGCCCTCCTCCCCCGTTCACACTGCCTTCCAGTCAGGTTGGGGAGGATAGGACGGCACCACGGCAAAAACGTCTGCTCGGTACGAATCAGCCGCTCGGTGGGAACAGATACACACCTTCGGGTGACGAACAGTTGGCGAACATGTGGTGCACCACGCACCAGACGTTCATGCGTTCGCATACCGGGCGCCCTCCGCCCCACCCGCCCCGCACCACCCAGCAACCCCGCACCACCGGGCAAGCACCACCGCACCACCCCTCACCCACAGCACCACGCGGTACGGACCCCAAGGGGGCGCACGACGGCGCGAGCGCCGGCGGAAAGGGCGCACCCGACGAACGGCGGAGCAGTGACGAAGCAGTGGCTGAGCAGCCGCAGCGCAGGGACGAACCGCGGGCAGCAACAGCGGCAGCGGGCGGGTGGCTACGACGGGGGCGAGCGGGGAAGCCGCCGGCGAGCGCGGGGAGCCGCGGGCGGGAGCGCGCAGCACACCTAGGCGCGTAGAAGCACACGTAGACACGCACAAGCGCGCAGCCACGTGGCGAGGAAGGGATCGAGGGCGGGAAGCCCGCCGTGGAGTCAGCCGCGGGCCGGGGGTGAGGTCAGCCGCGGGCCGGGGCGGAGCCAGTCGTGGGCCGCCCCGGGAGGTCAGTCGCGGGCGGCGGTGTCCGCGGTGCCGTCGGCGGCCCCTGCGGACGGCGCGCCCCACGAGGGTGCCGAGGCCGCGGCGGCCGGGGACGACGTGGCGGCCGGACCGGCGGCGGCCGGAGCAGCGCCGCTCGCCGCCGCGCCCGGACCGCGCTGGGCACTCTCCCCGCCGCCGCGCACGGACGGGCCGGGACCGGTCTCCAGCACCGCGTGGTCGGGCACGGCCTCGCCCGAGCGGATCAGCTCGATCCGGCCCATCACCTTGGACCGCAGGTCGGCGGGGACGTCGTCCTGGCCGCAGCAGCGCTTGACGAGCTTCTTGACCGCCTGCTCCAGGCCGTACTTCTCCAGACACGGCGAGCACTCGTCGATGTGCACCTCGAACTTGGCGCAGTCACCGTCGGGCATCTCGTGGTCGAGGAACTCATACAGGTGGTCGAGGACCTCAGAGCAGTCCGTCTCGTGCGGGTCACCGCAGCTCATGAGCCCGAGCCTTTCCGATTGTGCGACTCTTCCCCTGACGGTGCCGGGGAGGCCCCGCTCGACAAGGCCCCCGCGCCCGCCGGCACCAGCCCGCGTCCACGGGCGTAGTCCTCCAGCAGACCCCGGAGTTGGCGGCGCCCACGGTGCAGTCGAGACATCACCGTACCGATGGGTGTACCCATGATGTCCGCGATCTCCTTGTAGGCAAAGCCCTCCACGTCGGCGAGGTAGACCGCAATGCGGAATTCCTCGGGGATCGCCTGGAGCGCAGCCTTCACGTCGGAGTCGGGCAGGTGGTCGAGGGCCTGGGACTCGGCGGAGCGCAGCCCCGTCGACATGTGCGACTCGGCGCGCGCGAGCTGCCAGTCCTCGATCTCCTCCGCGGCGCTGCGCTGTGGTTCGCGCTGCTTCTTGCGGTAGGAGTTGATGAAGGTGTTGGTGAGGATGCGGTACAGCCACGCCTTGAGGTTGGTGCCCTCGCGGAACTGGTGGAACGACGCGTACGCCTTGGCGTAGGTCTCCTGCACCAGGTCCTCGGCGTCGGCCGGGTTACGGGTCATCCGCAGGGCGGCCGAATACATCTGGTCGAGGAAGGTCAGGGCGTCCCGCTCGAAGCGGGCGTTCCGCTCGGCGGCCGTCTCGTGTCCCTCGCCGGCCGCGGTCGTCTCGGCCTGAGCGGTCTCCTGCTCGGCAGCGCTGACCTGCGCGGCGGACGCCTGCTGGCGCGCCGTGGCCGAACCCTGCGTCGTGCCGTCGGTCCCCGCGTCCGTCCCAGTGACCGGACCCACCTCCTCCAACACCGTGGCGAGGCCGGATGCGGTCCCGCTTGAATCGGAGAATAGACGACGATCCGGTGCGCCCGCCGCTCCAGCCAGCGTCGACTGGTCGACCCGAAGCTGCGACCACCCCAGGTCGGCGGTCTGCGGACGGGACGGGCAAGCAAGCGAACCCATGCGGGAGACTCCCATTCCTCGTACTGATGCCGCTACGTATCGGTCCCTACGCCCGACACAACACCCGTCCACCGGTTCGCATTCCCGCGCTCAGCGACCGATCTGATCCAGCCAGGTGGCGACGGCCTCGGTGAGCACGCCCAGTGCGGCCTCTTGGGTGAGGTCGGCCGACTTCGGCACCGCGAAGCCGTGGTCGCCCGCCGGCACCTCCACGATCTCGGTGCCCGCGGGGAACTCCGCCGGTCGGCCGAACGGGTCCCGGCCGCCCTGCACCACCAGCGTCGGGAGCCCGGCGCCCGCCAGTTCGTCCGCCCGCGACTTCTCCGGCTTGCCCGGCGGGTGCAGCGGGAAGGAGAGCGCGAGCACGGCGCGGGCGCCCAACTCGCGGCCCGTCCGACAGGCGACCCGGGCGCCCGCGCTGCGCCCGCCGGCGACCACCGGCACCCCGGGCCCGGCGAGCGCCGGCCACAGGGCCCGCCATCCGGTGTCCAGCGTCTTGGGGGCGGGCGCCAGCTTCTTGCCCGCCACCCGCCAGGGCTGCTCCACCAGGGCGACGCTCACCCCGCGCGGCGGCAGGGTCGCGGCCAGCGCCACCAGGTCCCGCGCCTCGATGCCGCCGCCGGCCCCGTGCCCCAGCGCCAGGACGAGCCGCGCGCCCGGCGCCCGGTGCCAGGTGATCCGCGCGTCCCCGGTCGGGGTCTGCACCGTCACGCGCTCCGCCTCGGGGCCGCCGCCACCCGCCGTCTGCTCCGCCGTCGTCCGCATCCCCCCATCCTGCCGCGCCCCCGCCCGCGCCCGCGGGACCCCCGCCGCCGCGCCCCGTACGGCATCGACACCGGCCCGCGCCGCGGCAGCCCGTACGCCGCGTACGCCCCGTACGAGGTGGCCGCGGCGCGGCCGGTCGTACGCCACCGCCCGTACGCGGGCCCGGCCGACCGGGGCCGCAGACCTGCGGCTGCCCGCCCGCCGCCCTCGCCCGCGGGCGCGCGCGTGGGCGTGCCGCCTACGCGCCGTGTACGAGCACCTCGCACGCCGCATCCCCACGGGGCGGGCGAGGCGGTCTAGAACGCGGGGCGGTCTAGAACAGCGTCTCCTCCTCCGGAGCCGGCAGTTCCTTGAGCAGTTCCGGACCGTTGTTGCGGACGTTGCTCACGTCGACGCCCACCGGGTAGGCCCGCAGCAGGCCGCCGGGTGGCGGGGCGAGCAGGGCGCGCAGGGACTCCTCGTCGGTGTGGTGCGGGTCGAGCCAGGCCGCCCAGCGGTCCGGGGTCAGCATGAGCGGCATCCGCGGGTGGATCTCGGCGAGCGAGGCCGGCCCCGGGTCCTGCGGGTCACGGCCGGCCAGCGGGACCGTCTCCGCCTCGGTCGTGATCACCGAGCAGGTGGCCCACCACGCGCGCGGGTGGTCGTCGGGGAGCGTGCGGTCGCGCCAGAACTCGTACAGCCCCGCCATCGCCAGCACCGAGCCGTCCGCCGGCGTGACGAAGTACGGCTGCTTGCGGGCGCGCTTCTTGCGCCCCTTCTCCTCCAACTGGCGCTCGTCGGCGCCGGTGACCCACTCGTAGTAGCCGTCCGCCGGGATGACGCAGCGCCGGGCCGCGAAGGCGCGCCGGAAGGAGGGCTTCTCGTGCACCGTCTCCGCGCGCGCGTTGATCATCTTCACGCCGACCTCCGGCGTCTTCGCCCAGGAGGGGACGAGGCCCCAGCGCAGCGGTCGGAGCTGGCGGACCGGGGTGCGGTCGGCCGCGTGCTTGATGGGGCGCTCCAGGACCGCGTACACGTCCTTGGTCGGTGCGACGTTCCAGTCGGGAGCCAGCGTCTCGGTCGGCTCCCACTTGCCCACGTCGAAGATCCCGGCCAGGTCCTCGGGCTTCCGGCTCGCCGCGTACCGTCCGCACATCTCGCTTACCACCCCTACCGAGCGCACCGTTGCTGCTGCCCCCATGCTGCCGCACCCGGCGCCCGGGCCGGACGGCGTGCGCCCCTGGGCGGCGCCCGCGCCCCCGACGGAACCCGTTCCCGCGCGGCTGCGTTTTTCCTACTGTCTGCCCGGAGGTGCCAGACTGCGGCACCACCGCGGCCGGGCCGGCACCGCCGCCGGACGCACGCCAGGACCGACCCGGACAGGAGCCACCCACAGATGGAAAGCACCAGCGCGAGCGACCTGTGGGACCGCGTCTTCGGCACCCAACCCGACCCGTCCCACTGGCTGGTCGTGATCACCGGTCTGATCGCGCTCGCCGTCGTCACCTTCCGGCTGTCCTGGCGGCTGGCGCGGAACGCGATCACCATCGCGCACGAGGGCGGGCACGGCCTGGTGGCGCTGCTCAGCGGGCGCCGGCTGGACGGCATACGCCTGCACTCGGACACCTCGGGGCTGACCGTCTCGCGCGGCAAACCGACCGGGCTCGGCATGATCCTCACCGCCGCCGCCGGCTACATAGCGCCGTCCCTGCTGGGCCTCGGCGGCGCCTGGCTGCTGGCCGCCGGGCACATCACGGCCCTGCTGTGGGGCGCGACCGCGCTGCTCGTGGCGATGCTGGTGATGATCCGCAACGCCTACGGGGCGCTGTCCGTCCTGGTCACCGGCGCCGCCTTCCTGCTCGTCTCCTGGCTGACGGAGCCCGAGGTGCAGGCGGCGTTCGCGTACGGGGTGGTGTGGTTCCTGCTGCTCGGCGGGGTCAGGCCGCCGTTCGAGCTCCAGCGCAAGCGGCGGTACGGGCAGGCCGGGGACTCCGACCCGGACCAGCTCGCCCGGCTGACGCACGTACCGGCGGCGCTGTGGATGCTCCTCTTCCACACCGTGACGCTCTGCTCGCTGCTCGGCGGCGGGCGCTGGCTGCTGGACGTCTGAGCACCGGGCCCGTACGGACCGACCGGGCGCCCGCCCGTACGGGTCCGCCCGAGCAGCCGCCGGTGCGTGACCCCGCCGAGCAGCCGGCGGACCGTCCGCGCGGCCCGCGTCACGGCCGGGCGCCCGGCCCGTACGCGGTGTTCACCCCGCGGGCGACCGGCCCCCACCGGGTGTTCGCCCGGTGAGCGGCCACGGGTCGGACCACGTCTATCAGTGCCGTGTTACGAAGGGGTTTCACCGTTTTTGATCGGTAATGGCCCTTCGACAGAGCCACTAAAGTAAGGCTCATGACCGGCACTGAGACCTCCCCGGATGACGCCCTCGCTCTCTGGCCTGCTCCGCTCGCGCACGACGCGGTCGATGCGACCGTCACCGTGCCCGGTTCCAAGTCCGTGACCAACCGCGGCCTGGTCCTCGCCGCGCTCGCCGCCGAGCCCGGCTGGCTGCGCCGCCCGCTGCGCTCCCGCGACACGTTGCTGATGGCCGAGGCGCTGCGCGCGCTCGGCGTCGGCATCGAAGAGACCATCGCCTCCAACTCCGCCGCCGGCGGGTCCGGCGCCCCCACCGGGGGCGGCGAGGCATGGCGGGTGATCCCCGCGGGCCTGCACGGCCCGGCCACCGTGGACGTCGGCAACGCCGGCACCGTCATGCGCTTCCTGCCGCCGGTGGCCGCGCTCGCCGACGGCCCGGTCCGCTTCGACGGCGACCCCCGCTCCTACGAACGCCCGCTGCACGGCGTGATCGACGCGCTGCGCGCGCTCGGCGCCCGCATCGACGACGACGGCCGCGGCGCCCTGCCACTGACCGTGCACGGCAACGGCAGCATCGACGGCGGCCCGGTCCGCATCGACGCCTCCGCCTCCTCCCAGTTCGTCAGCGCCCTGCTGCTCTCCGGCGCTCGGTTCAACCAGGGCGTCGAGGTCCGGCACGTCGGCTCCGCGCTGCCCTCCATGCCGCACATCCGGATGACCGTGGACATGCTGCGCAGCGCCGGCGCCGCCGTGGACACCCCCGAGGCGGGCGGCGAGCCCGACGTGTGGCGGGTGGCCCCGAGCGCCCTGCTCGGCCGCGACCTGGTGGTGGAGCCCGACCTGTCCAACGCGGCCCCGTTCCTGGCCGCCGCGCTGATCACCGGCGGCCGGGTGACCATCCCCGACTGGCCCGAGCACACCACGCAGCCCGGCGACGCGCTGCGCGACATCTTCACCGAGATGGGTGGCTCCTGCGAGTTCACGACGACCGCCGACGGCACCGCGCTGACCTTCACCGGCACCGGCCGCATCCGCGGCATCGACGCCGACCTGCACGAGGTGGGCGAGCTGACCCCGGTGATCGCCGCGGTCGCGGCACTGGCCGAATCCGAATCGGTGCTGCGCGGCATCTCCCACCTGCGGCTGCACGAGACGGACCGGCTCGCGGCGCTGGCCAAGGAGTTCAACGACCTCGGCGGCGACGTCACCGAGACCGAGGACGGCCTGCGCATCCGCCCCCGCCCGCTGCACGGCGGCATCTTCCACACCTACGAGGACCACCGGCTGGCCACCGCGGCGGCCGTGCTCGGCCTCACCGTCAGCGGCATCCAGGTGGAGAACGTCGCCACCACCGCCAAGACGCTGCCCGACTTCCCCGGCCTGTGGACAGGGATGCTCAGCGCGACGCCCGGGGCGGCCCCGGTGTCGCGAGGCTGAGCGTCCCACCATGCGCCGCTACGGAAAGCACACCGACGAGGACGACGTACGCGTCCGCCCGGGCCGCCGGGGCAGCCGCCCCCGCACCAACCTCAGGCCCAAGCACGAGGACGCCGCCCCCGGCTTCGTGCTGACCGTGGACCGGGGCCGCATCACCTGCCTGGTCGACGGCCGCTCCATCCACGCCATGAAGGCCCGCGAGCTGGGCCGCAAGGGGGTGGTGGTCGGCGACCAGGTGGCCGTGGTGGGCGACCTGTCCGGCGACAAGGACACCCTGGCCAGGATCGTCCGCGTACAGCCGCGCAGCTCCGTGCTGCGCCGGACGGCCGACGACGACGACCCGTACGAGCGGGTGGTGGTCGCCAACGCCGACCAGTTGGCGATCGTCACCGCGCTCGCCGACCCCGAGCCACGGCCCCGGCTCATCGACCGCTGCCTGGTGGCCGCCTACGACGCCGGCCTTGAGCCGCTGCTGGTGCTCACCAAGTCCGACCTGGCCCCGCCCGACGCGCTGCTGTCCACGTACGACCTCCTGGACGTGCCGCACGTGGTGACCAACCGGGCCGAACTCGCCGACGGCGGCGCCGCCGACCGGGTCAGGGAGCACCTGACGGGGCGGGTCACCGCCTTCGTCGGGCACTCCGGGGTCGGGAAGACGACGCTGGTCAACGCGCTGGTGCCGGAGCGCAAGCGGGCCACCGGGCACGTCAACGCGGTGACCGGCCGCGGTCGGCACACCACCACGTCCGCGCTCGCGCTGCCGCTGCCGACCGGCAGCGGCTGGGTGATCGACACCCCGGGGGTGCGCTCGTTCGGGCTGCACCACGTGGACCCGGCGCGCGTCATCCACGCCTTCCCCGACCTGGAGGCGGGCACCGCGAACTGTCCGCGCGCCTGTAGCCACGACGAGCGCGACTGCGCGCTGGACGCCTGGGTGGCGGACGGTCACGCCGATCCGGACCGGCTGTACTCGCTGCGCCGGCTGCTCGCCACCCGCGAGCGGCACGAGGGGGACTGAGGCTGCCCCGGGAACGCCCGGGAACCCGGGGCCGACGTTTGCCCGTTGATCTCTGAGGTACATGCTTCTTCGCACACCTACCGAACAGCGGGAGGCAATCTGATGGCGTGGCTTCTCGTGGTGGTCGCCGGTCTCCTGGAAACGGGCTTCGCCGTCTGCCTCAAGCTCTCCCACGGGTTCACCCGGCTGTGGCCGACGATCGCGTTCTGCATCTTCGCGCTCGGCAGCTTCGGCCTCCTCACCCTCGCCCTGAAGAAGCTGGACGTGGGCCCGGCGTACGCGGTGTGGACGGGCATCGGCGCGGCCGGCACCGCCATCTACGGCATGGTCTTCCTCGACGACCTGGTCTCCACGCTGAAGATCGTCTCCATCTCCTTCGTCATCGTGGGCGTCATCGGCCTCCAACTCTCCGGCTCGGCCCACTGACCTCCTCCCCCGCTCAGCGCTCCGGCCGGGCCCCGGGCCCCGACCTCGGCCAGCCCGGCCGCCCCGGCTGACCTGCCTGGCCCGGCCGCCCCATCGGTCCCGGTTGCCCCATCGGTCCCGCTCCGTACCGAGGTACGAGCACCAGCCGGACCAGCGCGGCCACCTCGTCGGCGGCGACCGGCGCCACCACGTACGACACGGCCAGCCGCGCCGCCGTCTCGCACACCCGGCCCAACTCGGCGCGCGCGGCCGGTGGCCAGTCCGCACTGAGCGCGACCCGGGAGCGATCGCTGACCTGCCGCACCATCTCGACGGGGGTCGGCAGCCCCTTGGGCAGCGGCGGGCCGGGGGGCGGCGGATCGTCGAACGCGGGCCGGGCGGGCGCCGTTCCCCGGTCCGGGTGGTCCGACGGCCAGCCGGCGCCCGCGTGCCGCGGCCCGGGCACCGCCCGCGGCACGGCCGCGGGCGCCGGCAGCCGGTCGCCCCAGCACCCGGTGAGTGTCGCCCGCACCAGTGCGTTGCCGCGCGCCGCCCGTACGGTCCAAACGGCCGCAGCCGCCAGCCGCTCACCCGGGTCGCGGGCGCCGCCGACGGGCAGCAGCGCCTGTTCCACGCCACGCAGGTACGCCTCGGCCTCGCGCCGCACCAGCGCCCTGGCCAGGCCGTCCTTGCTGCCGAACTCGTTGTAGAGGGTCTGCCGGGACACTCCGGCAGCCGCGGCGACGTCCACCATGCGCACCCCGGCCCACGGCCGGCGGTCCAGGGCGCTGAACGCCGCGTTCAGTAGGGCTTCACGCGCTGTAGGCACCTTTGCCTCCCAGGCCCGGACAGCTCACCCGGCTGCCGTGCGGCACAGAATTGACGTGCCGCCAGACGCTGTCAAGGGACCCGGCGTGCGCCGGTTCGCCCCGCTTCGCCAAGGTAGTGTGCGAGCATGCCCGACTACCACGATGATCTGCGGCTCGCTCAGGTGCTCGCGGATGCGGCCGACTCCGCGACCATGGAGCGGTTCAAGGCGCTGGACCTCAAGGTCGAGACCAAGCCCGACATGACGCCCGTCACCGAGGCCGACAAGGCCGCCGAGGAGTTGATCAGGTCCTCGCTCCAGCGGGCCAGGCCGCGCGACGCGGTGCTGGGCGAGGAGTTCGGCAGCGAGGGCTCGGGCCCGCGCCGCTGGGTCATCGACCCCATCGACGGCACCAAGAACTACGTCCGCGGGGTGCCGGTGTGGGCCACCCTGATCGCGCTGATGGAGCGCGGCGAGGGCGGTGACCGGCCGGTGGTCGGCATGGTCTCGGCGCCCGCGCTCGGCCGGCGCTGGTGGGCGGCGGAGGGCCTGGGCGCCTACACGGGGCGCAACCTCTCATCGGCCACCCGGATCGCGGTGTCCAAGGTCAACGACCTCTCCGACGCCTCGCTCGGGTACGCCTCGCTCGGCGGCTGGGAGGAGCACGGCAAGCTGCCCGGCTTCCTCGACCTGACCCGGGCCTGCTGGCGCACCCGCGGCTACGGCGACTTCTGGCCGTACATGATGGTGGCCGAAGGCTCGGTCGACCTGTGCGCCGAGCCGGAGTTGTCGCTGTGGGACATGGCGGCCAACGCGGTCATCGTGCAGGAGGCGGGCGGCACGTTCACCGGCCTCGACGGCCGCCCCGGCCCGCACAGCGGAAACGCCGCCGCCTCCAACGGCCTGCTCCACGACGAACTGCTCAAGTACCTCCAGTAAGCCTGCGGGCCACACCGGCACCGCGGGCGGCTCCGGTGGCCGCGGAGCCCCGCGGCACCACGCCCGGGCCGCACGGCTCCCCGTACGCCGTCGGCGCCGTGAGCGGCCGGCGCCGTACGCGGCCCACCGGCCCGTGCGGCACACCCGCCCCGCGGGCCGGCGACCGAACCGGCGTCCGCCCGGTCCCATCCGGGGTGCACCACCCGGCCTGCGCCCGAACGCCCTGCCCGCCCCTCCCCCACCGCGTACCTGCGCGGACCCGCACCCGCGCGCGGGCGTACGCCGTGCAGCAACGGCCCTCGTACGCACCGCTTCGGACGGCCCGGAACCCGCACTGCGCCGCCCCGGCCCCGCCGTCGGCCCGTGGTTCCGCGCTCCTCGCGCTCCCTGCGCTCCCGTGCCGGGCCTTGTTGCGCCGACGGGCGCGTGTGAGCATGAGGTTCCGCCCGCTTGTGCACTTGTGAAGCACGGTTCGGTGGCCCCCACCCCGAAGACGGCCGAGCGGGCTCCCCCAAGGAGGTGGCTCCCCCCATGCCCACGCTCGTCCGCGACGCCATGACCACGGTGGTCCTCACAATCGGCCCGGCGCACACCCTCCGCCAGGCCGCCCGGCTGATGGCCGCCCGCCGGGTCGGTGCGGCCGTCGTCCTCGACACCGAGACCAGCGGGGTCGGCATCCTCACCGAACGCGACGTCCTCATCTCCGTCGGGGCCGGCCAGGACCCCGACCACGAGACGGCCCAGGCGCACACCACCCACGACGTCGTCTACGCCGCGCCCGACTGGACGCTGGCTGAGGCCGCGCGGGCCATGACGCACGGCGGCTTCCGCCACCTGATCGTGCTGGACGCCCGTGAACCGGTCGGCCTGGTCTCCGTCCGCGACATCATCCGCTGCTGGTCCCGCGCCGAAACGCCCGCCGACGCCCTGACCCACTGACGACCGCCGCCCGGCCCCGGTCCCGGCCCCGGTCCACCAACGCAACGCGCCCCAGCGCCCCGCACGCCGCACGCCGCACGCCGCACGCCGCACCCCACGACAACACCGCACGAGGGCACGCGAAGAGGCCGGAGCCCCATGGCGTCCGGCCTCTTCGGTCTGTTACGGCAAGCGACTGGTCAGCCGCCGCGCGAGGCGACACCGGCCACGGGGGCGGGCCGGTGGCACCGTCGCGCGGACGACTCAGCCGCGGAGGGCCTGGACCGCTGCCTCCAGTCGCTTGCCGTAGTCTGCGTCCGCGTTGCGGAAGTTGCCGATGGCGCGCTCGACGATGTCATCGCGCGACACCCCGGCGAGCGCCCCCGCCAGGTTGGCGATGAGACGGCCCTTCTCCTCCTCCGACATCAGTCGGTAGAGGTTGCCAGCCTGGACGAAGTCGTTGTCCTCGGCGTGCGAGGGCGCGGGCCCCTCGCCGGTGAAGCCGCTGACCGCGGTCGGCTGCCAGGCCGGGACGCCGGTCTGGGCGGGGCCGCCGAAGCTGTTGGGCTCGTAGTTCTTCGACCGGCCGTGCCGCCCGTCGTACGCGTAGCCGTCGCGGCTGTAGGTACGCGCCTCGGTGGCGTGCGGCCGGTTGACCGGCAGGTGGTCGGCGTTGATGCCGACCCGGTAGCGGTGCGCGTCACCGTAGGCGAACAGTCGGCCCTGGAGCATCTTGTCGGGCGAGGGGCCGATGCCGGGCACGAAGTGCGCGGGCGAGAAGATCGACTGCTCGACCTCGGCGAAGACGTTCTCCGGGTTCCGGTTGAGCTCCAGCTTGCCGAACTCGATCAGCGGGTAGTCCGCGTGCGGCCACACCTTCGTCAGGTCGAACGGGTTGAAGCGGTAGTTCGCCGCCTCGGCCACCGGCATGACCTGCACGGACACGGTCCAGCTCGGGAACTCACCGCGCTCGATGGCCTCCCGCAGGTCCCGCTGGTGGCTGTCCGGGTCCTGCCCGGCGAGCACCGCGGCCTCCTCGGCCGTCAGGTTCTTGATGCCCTGGTCGGTCTTGAAGTGGTACTTGACCCAGAACGCCTCGCCCGCGGCGTTGTTCCACTGGTAGGTGTGCGAGCCGAAGCCGTCCGTGTGGCGGTACGAGGCGGGGATGCCGCGGTCACCGAAGAGCCAGGTCACCTGGTGCGTGGACTCCGGCGACAGGCTCCAGAAGTCCCAGACGTTGTCCGCCTCCTGCGAGCCGGTGTACGGGTCGCGCTTCTGGGTGTGGATGAAGTCGGGGAACTTGATGGCGTCCTTGATGAAGAACACCGGGGTGTTGTTGCCGACGAGGTCGTAGTTGCCCTCCTCGGTGTAGAACTTCAGCGCGAAGCCGCGCGGGTCCCGCACCGCGTCCGCCGCGCCGAGGTTGCCGGCCACCGTGGAGAAGCGCAGGAAGGTCTCGGTCTCCTTGCCGACCTCGGAGAGGAACTTCGCCCGGGTGTACTGCGTCACGTCGCCGGTCACTGTGAAGGTGCCGTACGCGCCCGCGCCCCGCGCGTGCACCACGCGCTCCGGAATCCGCTCGCGGTTGAAGTGCGCCAGCTTCTCCAGCAGCGACTGGTCCTGCACGAGCACCGGGCCACCGACACCGGCGGTCTCACTGTTCTGGTTGTCGGCAACCGGGGCACCCGCCTCCGTCGTCAGCGGTCCCGCCGACTGCGCCGTCTCGCTCTGAACCGTCACGTGTGCCTCCTGCGTACTCGTCGTGTCGCTTGGCCTGAGCCGTACCCGATCCTACATTGGACATTGTCTAAGTCAAGAAGATGACGAGAGGCGTACAAAGTCTGTTCGTGGACTCGCACTGGTACTCTGGTTCCTATCTGACTGATAGGTGAATGGCATGAGTGACCTGCTGGAACGACTGAGGGGACGCGGCTGGCGGCTGACCGCCCAGCGACGCGTGGTGGCCGAGGTGCTCGACGGGGACCATGTGCACTACACCGCCGACGAGGTGCACGCCCGCGCGACGGAACGCCTGCCGGAGATCTCCCGGGCGACCGTCTACAACACCCTCGGCGAACTCGTATCGCTCGGCGAGGTCCTTGAGGTGAGCACGGACGGCCGCGCCAAGCGGTACGACCCCAACGCCCACCACGACCACCATCACCTGGTGTGCAGCCGCTGCGGCACCATCCGCGACGTGCACCCGGCCGGCGACCCGCTCGCCGACCTCCCGGTCCCGGAGCGCTTCGGCTTCACGGTCACCGCCGTCGAGGTCACCTACCGCGGCATCTGCCCGTCCTGTACGGGCCCCTGACGGCGGATCACCCCACCACACGGCCCCGCCCGGCGCACCGCCGTACGCCGCGGATCGCCTCCGCTACGCGCCCACCGACACGCCCCCACACACCGGCGACTGCGCCGGGCGACGCCGCGCCCCCGTACATCACCCGGCCGTCACACAGGCACTCGTGCGGCACCCGCGCTACGCCCCGCGTGCGGTGCGGGGCACCTGCCACACGTGGCCCCGTCAGGGACCCGCCGCACCACGCCCGTACGGAATCTCCCGCACCGCGGCCCCACACGCCGGCCCCACGGCCGGCCACATACGCCGAAGGCCCGGATTCAATGAATCCGGGCCTTCGATCTTGAGTAGCGGGGACAGGATTTGAACCTGCGACCTCTGGGTTATGAGCCCAGCGAGCTACCGAGCTGCTCCACCCCGCGTCGGTGTGTACTTACTGTAACCCCGCGTCGACGACCAGGGCAAATCCCGGCTCTGCCGGCCCCGGCACGCGCGGCCCCGCTCAGGCCGTCAGCTCCTGCTGCAACGCGTCCGCGAGGCGGGCCGCGCGCTCGGCGACCTGGGCGGGGCCGAGCTCGACCGCACGGGCGCACCAGCGCTGCCCCTCGGTCAGCGCCCCCCGCCGGGCCGCGAGCAGCGCGAGCCGCAGGGCGGCCCGGCCGTGCCCGGCGGCGGCGGCCCGGGTCCACCACAGCGCGGCCTCGGGCTCGCTGCCCTCGCGGGCGAGCAGCAGCCCCAGGTTGAAGGCGCCGTTGCGGCTGCCGGCCTTGGCCGCCGTGCGGTACCAGTGCGCCGCCTTCACCACGTCCCCGCGGGCGGAGGCGAGCATGCCGACCCGCACCTGGGCGCGCCGGTGGCCCTGTCGGGCCGCCCGCTCGTACCACTCCTCGCACTCCAGGCGCTCCGGCTCGCCGGCCGTGCCGCTGCCGTCGCCGAGGCCCGTGCTCGGGTCGGTGGCCGGGCGGTCGAGCAGCGCGCCGAGCCGGAACGCGGCCTCGGCGCTGCCGCCCTCGGCCGCGCAGCGCAGGTGCCCCTCGGCCGCCTCCTCGTCGCCGTCCCGCAGCAGCACGATCGCCACCTGGAGGGCGGCTTCGGTGTGCCCGCCGGCGGCGGCCCGCACGTACCACTCGTGCGCCGCGCCCTCCTCGCCCCGGCCGGCGTGCAGGATGCCGAGGTTGAACGCGGCGTCCACGCTGCCCGCCTCGGCCGCCTTGGAGAACCACGGCTCGGCGCCGGCCGCGTCCGAGCGCTGCAACAGCAGCACCGCCAGCGCGTTGGCGGCCTCCCGGTGGCCCGCGTAGGCGGCCCGCCGGTACCACTGCTCGGACTGTGCGGTGCGCCCCTGCCGGGTGCAGAGCAGGCCGAGGTTGTACGCGCCGTTGATGTCGCCCGCGTCCAGCGCCGCCCGGTACCAGCGCTCGGCGGTCTGCGGCTCGTCGCGCTCGGCGTGCAGCGCGCCCAGCGCGTTGGCCGCGTTGCCGTCGCCGTCCTGGGCGGCGCGGTGCCACCAGACGGCCGCGCTGTCCAGGTCGCCGGCGTCGCGCAGCAGGAAGGCGAGGGCGCACGCGGCGCGCGCCTCACCGTCCTCGGCCGACATCAGGTACCAGCGGCCGGCCTCCTTCGTCTCGCCGCGCTCTTCGAGGAGGGTGCCGAGGTAGAGCGCGGCGCGCCGGTGCCCGCGCGCGGCGGCCTGCCGGTACCAGCGCTCGGCCTCGCTCTGCTCGCCGTCCGCCCGCGCCGTCTTGCCGCGGCCGTCCGGGTGCTGCCGCTCGCGCTCGCGCTTGTGCAGGATCTGCGCGAGGCGGTACGCGGCCTCGCGGTGGCCGTGCTCGGCCGCCGCCCTGAACCAGCGCTCGGCGCCCACGTCGCTGCGGTGCTCCAGCAGGTCGGCCAGCGCGTAGGCGCCCAGCGCGTGGCCGGATTCGGCCGACTGTCGCAGCCAGTACTCGGCGGCCGGCTCGTCGCCGCGCTCGCGGTGGTGGCGGCCGAGGGCGTGGGCGGCTGCCGCCGAACCCGCCACGGCGGCCGTACGCCACCAGCCGGCGGCCTCCTCCGCGTAGCCGCGCTGGTGCAGCAGGACGCCCAGGTTGTTGGCGGCGGCCCGGTCGCCGGCGACGCTGGCCGCGCGCAGTTGGGGCTCGGCGCCGTCCAGGTCGCCGCGGCGCAGCAGCAGTGCGCCCAACATGCTCATGGCGGCGGTGTCGCCGGCCTCGGCCGCGCGGCGGTGGGCCGTCTCACATTCGATCTCGGCGCTGTAGGTGCTTGCTGCAAGGTCGGTGGTGATCGCGTCGGCGCCGTCCACGGCGTCGGCCGGGAGTCCCGACACGCTGGGGGCGCGCCCGTCGTCGGGCGCTGGCACAAGCCGTTCCCTCTCCACCAACCTTGCCCTGTCCCCCATGCGTTCCATCGTTGCACCACCCACAACCGGCGTACACCTGGTATACCGCAGCCGTGAGGTCACTTCAGCGTTTTGTCGACTTCCCGACAGAACGACTTCTGAAACCGCAGTTGAAGCCGTTTTCGCGGGGTGTCCCCGGCGCGTCGCGCACTGCGCAAGAACGGTGTACGGCCCGTCACCGCGAGCGCGGCCCCGGCCGGCGACGCTGCCGGCGAGCGGTATCCGGGGGCCGGCGAGCCGTGCCCCCACGCACGACAAGGCCCGAATCCTGATGAGGATTCGGGCCTGTGCCTGTGAGTAGCGGGGACAGGATTTGAACCTGCGACCTCTGGGTTATGAGCCCAGCGAGCTACCGAGCTGCTCCACCCCGCGTCGGTGTGCACCTAACGTACCACGACGCGGGGTGGGTTCGATCAGCCGTCCGGTCAGCCGTCCGCTCTGGCGGGCGTGCGCTCGGGTTGGTCGCCGGGTGGGCCCGTACGGGACGACGCCTGGTCGGCGCCCTTGTCCCGGTCGCCGTCCGACTTGGCGTCACCCTCGCCGTCACCCTGGGCGCCGTTCTTGGCGTCACCCTTGGCGTCGTTCTTCGCCTTGTCCGCCGCTTCCTTCTCGGCCTTGGCCGCCCGGTCGAGCGCCTCCTTCAGGTCCTTCTGGGCCTTGCCGAACGCCTCCCAGTCCTGCGGCTGCTGCTGGAGCGCCTTCTGACCGGCGTCGATGGCGTCCTGCGCGTCCTTCAGCGCCTGACCCACCGTCGGATCGGCCGGTGGCCGGTCCTGGTCGCCCTCGCCCGGTGGCTTCGTCGGATCGGTGGGCTTCTTCTTGCCGAAGACGACGTCGAGCGCCTTGCCCAGCGAATCCTCGAAGGCCGTCTGGTCGCCGAAGGTCACCAGCACCTTCTTGAGCAGGGGGTAGTTCGTCCCCGCGCCCCGGACGTAGACGGGCTCCACGTACAACAGGCCCTCGTCGAGCGGCACGGTCAGCAGGTTGCCGTACTCCACCGTCGAGTCGCCGCCCTTGAGGAGTCTGATGCTCTCGGCGATCTTCGGATCGGAGTTGAACTTGCTCTGCACCTGCTGTGGACCGGAGACCGGGTTGTTCGGCCGTAGCTTCAGGATTCTGATCTCGCCGTACCCCTTGCTCTGGGCATCGGCGTCCACCGCCATGAAGGCGCTCAGGTTGTCCCGGCCGTTGGGCGTGAAGGTGGTGGTCAGGGAGAACTTCTTCTTGTCCTGGTCCGGCATCTTCATGCTGAGGTAGTACGGCGGGACCGAGTTGACCTTGTTGGTCGGGTCGTCCGGCACGTGCCAGACCTCACTGCCGCTGTAGAACTGCTCCGGGTCGGTGACGTGGTACCGGGTCAGCAGTTCGCGCTGCACCTTGAAGAGGTCCTGCGGGTACCGCAGGTGCTCCATCAGCTCGTCGCTGATCTTGTCGTGGTCCTTGACCGTCCCGGGGAACGCCTTGCGCCACGTCTTGAGCACCGGGTCCTTGGTGTCCCACTCGTACAGCTTCACCGAGCCGTCGTACGCGTCGACCGTCGCCTTGACCGAGTTGCGGATGTAGTTGACCTTGTTCTCCTGCGCCACCACCTCGCGCTGGCCGTCGGTCAGCGAGTCCTCGGTGGTGTCGCCCAACGTGGTGCGCGAGGCGTACGGATAGCCGTTGGTCGTCGTGTAGGCGTCCACGATCCACTGGATGCGGTTGCCGATGACCGCCGGATAGGCGTCACCGTCGATGGTCAGCCACGGTGCGACCGCCTCGACGCGCTCCTTGGGCGTGCGGTTGTACAGGATCCGCGAGCCCTTGCCGATGGCCCCCGAGTAGAGGATCTGCGGCTCGTTGAAGGCCACCGCGTACGCGGCGCGGTTGAGCGGGTTGGAGAGGTTGACGCCGCTCTTGCCGCGGTACTTGGTCGTCTTCTCCTCGCCCTTGTCGCCGGAGTAGTCCAGCTCCTCCTGCGGGCCGCCGACGATCGAGTACTGCGTGGTCTTCTCGCCGTAGTAGACGCGCTGCTCGTACTTGGGGAACTGGCCCTGCGAGGGCAGGTTGCGCTCCATGAACGCGGGGGCGCCGGTCGTGGTGGTCTCGGTGCCCTTGGCCGTCACCGCGCCGTAGCCGTGGGTGTACTTGAAGTGGTCGTTGATCCAGTTGCGCTCGGGGATGCCCTTGGTGTTGATCTCGCGCAGACCGATGACCGTGTCCTGGTCCTCGTTGTTCTCGTCCTTGTACCGGTCCACGTCCAGGACCTGCGGGAACTGGTAGTAGCCGCGGACCTGCTGGAGCTGCTGGACGGTGGGCGAGACGACGTTCGGGTCGAGCAGCCGCAGGCTGGCCGTGGACTCCGCCTTCTCGCGCAGCGACTTCGGGTCCGAGGTGCTCTCGCCCTGGTACCCCGTGACCTTCGCCTCGTCGATGCCGTACGCCTTGCGCGTGGCCTCGATGTTCTTCTTGATGTACGGCGCTTCCTTGGCCTGCTCGTTCGGCTGGACCTGGAACTTCTGCACGATCGCCGGGTAGAGCCCGCCGATCAGGATCGCCGAGAGCACCATCAGGCCGAAGCCGATCACCGGGAGCTGCCAGGTCCGCCGCCACAGCGTCGCGAAGAACAGCAGCGCACAGATGACCGCGATGAAGAACAGGATCGTCTTCGCCGGCAGGTACGCGTTGGCGTCCACGTACTTCAGACCGGTCCAGTTGCCGGTCTCCTTCAGGTCGCTCGACTTGACCGCCAGGCCGTACCGGTCCAGCCAGTACGCGACGGCCTTGAGCGCGACGAAGATGCCGAGCAGCACCGACAGGTGGCCGGTGGCGGCGGCGGTGGCCCGCGCGCCGGGGCTGGTGATGCGCAGCCCGCCGTACAGGTAGTGCACCAGCGTCGCCGCGATCAGCGACAGGACGGTGGCCGCGAAGCCGAAGCTCAGCAGGAAGCGGTACCACGGCAGGTCGAAGGCGTAGAAGGAGACGTCCTTGTGGAACTGGGCGTCCTTCTCACCGAAGGAGACGCCGTTGACCCACAGCAGCCAGGTGCGCCACTGGCCGGAGGCCGAGGCCCCCGAGATGAGGCCGACCAGCGCGGTGATGCCGATCAGCAGCCACTTCTTGTACGGGTCGATGCCCATCCGGTAGCGGTCCAGGGACTGCTGTTCCAGCGACATGGCGCTGAGCGGCGGGCGCAGCCGGTGCGCCAGCCAGATGTTCACCCCAACGGCGGTGGCCATCAGGAGGCCGAAGACGGCGAAGAGGCCGATCTTGGTGATCAGCGTGGTCCGGAAGACCGATGAGTAGTGCACCGAGCGGTACCACAGCCAGTCCGTCCAGAACCCGGCGAACATGACGAACGCCATGGCCAGCACGGCCAGCACGCCCAACGTCATGAGCAGGGTCCGGACCCGCCGGGACGGTCGGCCGACTCTGATCCGTGGCCCGGTCGGGCCTCCGCCGCGGTCCGGCATCTGGAAAGCCAAGGTGCGCACCTCGAAGTTCGGTGTCGTTGAAGCTCGGTAAAGCAGCCCCGAGATACTAGGGCCCATTGATGCAACTTACTCAGGCTTTACTCAGTTCCCGTTTTCGGGTCCGTTCAAGGCACGATATTGACCATGTCCAACCTTCCCCCGGATTCCACGCCCGCGCCCCCGATGGCAGCGAGCCCCCTCACCCGCGCCGTACTGGAGCTCGACGAGTACGCGGCGGGGCTCGGCTGGGACCAGCCGGCCCGGCTGTTCGCCCTGGTCGACACCGCCCGGCTGCGGGCCGATCAGCCGCAGCTCGCCGACCAGCTCGGCCTCGAAGCCGACGGCCAGGCCGGCGCCCTGACCCCCATCGAGCAGGACGAGCTGCCGGCCGGTGCCGCGCTCGACGAGTTCCTTGGGACCATCGCCTGGCCGGACGCGGTCACCGGCTGTGCGCTGGTGGTGGAGCGGCTGATGCTGCCCGCCGCGGCCGAGGCCGCCATCCCCGAGGGCCTGAGCGACCAGCAGCTCGCCGACTGGGTGGCCAAGCAGCCGGGCCGGCAGGAGGTGCGGATGACGGTCGCGGTGCTGCGCGACGGGGCCCGCGATTCGGCCCTGCGGCTGCGCGAGAAGGACACCCCGACCGAGGTGCTGACCGGGTCGGACCTGGTGCCGGGGCTGGCCGAGGCGCTGGCGGCGACGTTCGAGGAGTAGAACGTTCGAGGAGTAGCGGAGTAGCGGCCTGACGGGCCAGCAGTCCGGCGGGCCAGTGGGGTCGCGGGGGCCGGCCCGGGCCCGGCCGCCGTGGCGGGCGGGCCGATGCCGGCGGCCGGCTGCGGGGCCTTGGCTCCGCTGCGGGGCCCGGTGCCGCGGTGGGGGGTGTGCTGCGAGCCCCGCGCCGCCGCTGGTCCGACGCCGCCGCTGAGCCGGCCGGGCGCGGGCCCGGCCTCAGCCGCGGGTGCAGCTCGGCAGGTCGGCCGTCTTCTTCTCGCGGATCTTCTCCAGCGCGTCCATGGCGTCGTCCAGCGTCGCCACCTTGACCAGCGTCAGCCCGTCCGGGATGTCCCGGGCGGCGGTGGGGCAGTTGGCCTCGGGGGTGAGGAAGTAGGTGGCGCCCTTGTTCCGCGCGCCCACCGTCTTCATCGAGATGCCGCCGATGGGGCCGACCGTCCCGTCCTCGGCGATGGTGCCGGTGCCGGCGACGAACTCGCCGCCGGTCAGGTCGCCCGGGGTCAGCTTGTCGATGATGCCGAGCGAGAACATCAGCCCGGCGCTGGGCCCGCCGACGTCCCTGACGGTGATCGAGATGTCGAACGGGAGCGTGTAGTCGACCGCCGCCTCGATGCCGATCATCGCCCGGTCCTCCTGCGGCGCGCGCATCGTGGTCAGGGTGACGTTCTTGGCGCCCCGCGGTTCCTTGCGCTGCTTCTCGGCCGCCGCCACCCGCTCGGCCGGGATCACCGTGAAGACCGTCTTGTCGCCGGGCTTGTGCTGACTGACCAGCTTGACGACGTCCGCCGGGGTCCGTACCGCCTCGCCGTCCACGGCCTTGATCGCGTCGCCCGCGTGCAGTATCCCCTCGGCCGGGGCGCCCTTGGCGACGCTGCCCACCACGGTGTGCGAGGTGAGCTTCACGTCGAGCAGCTTGCGCTTCTTCAGCTCCTTGAGCGCCGCCACCTTGGCGCTCTCCTGGGACTGGGTGAACTCCTCGGCGTTCTCCTGGTTCACCTCGTCCGCGGACTTGTCGTCCGGGTAGAGCGTCTTGTGCGGCACCACCAGCTTGTCGTGCGAGAGCCAGCCGTACACCGACTCCACCAGGTTCATCTTGTACTCGGAGTTGGTGACCTGGACGGTGGTCATGTTGAGGTGGCCACTGGTCGGGTACGTCTTCTGCCCGGTGATCCGGAGCACCGTCTCGCCCTCGTGCTTGCCCAGCGTGTTGACCGTGAGCCCCGGACTCATCTCCGCGTACGGCACGGGTATCAGCACCCCCGCACAGAGCAACGCGATCAGCGTCAGGAGGGAGGCGAGCAGCGTGGCGGTGCGGCGTGGCATGGAACGACAGTACGGGACGGGCCTGTGAGTTCACCTCCGGGGCCGTCCGTCCGGTGGTGCTCGGGAGGGGGCGTACGGGGTCGGCTGGGGGCGGGCCGCCGGGCGCGGGCCGTCCAGGCTCTGGGGCGGGCACCGCGGGGGCCGGTGAAGCGAGTGCCGACGTCCACGGATTCGAGTGCGGGCGCGCGGCGCAGGTGCCCGCTTCGGGCGCGGGTGCACGGGTACGCGGGACGTGTCGGGTCGTGCGCGATGCGGCGGCTGGTTGTGCAGGGGGTGGCGGTGGCGCGCGCTGCGTTCTGTGGGTGGCCGACCGCCCCGTCCCGAGGCCGCCGGCGGACGGTGCGCCCGGGGGCGCGCCGTCGCACTCGCGAACGTAGCCGGACGGGGTCCGGCCGGGTGGGACGGGGCGGAGCGGCTTAGACCGAGCCGGAACCGGAATGCGAACGCTGCATCGCTTCGCGGAACCGTTCGTACCCGGCGACCTCGGCGGCGTCCCCGGCCCGGCGGTCACGCGCGGCCCAGGCGGTATAGACGACGGCCGCACCAGCAGCAACAAGCGGAATGATCAACCACACGAGCACACCCACGGCGGACTTCCAATCCCCTACGCACCCGCAACTGACAGATGAGCAGATTAATCGTCTGCCAGCACAACGCTCACGGCAGGGGTCGAGTTACGCAACCGCACCGGTGGCCGGTGACCCGGGCCGCGCGGGGCGCTCCCGGGGCACCTGCGCGCTGCGGCGCTCGCGTGCTCGTTCCGTAAGACGCGTGAAGGGGCCGTGAGGATGCCTCAGATCCCCACCCATTCTTCGGAGCCGTCGCCGAACCTCTGGTGCTTCCAGATCGGGACCTCCGTCTTGAGGTCGTCGATCAGGCGGCGGCAGGCCGCGAACGCCTCCGCGCGGTGCGGGCAGGAGACGGCGACGACCACGGCCAGGTCACCGACGGCGAGGTCACCGACGCGGTGCACGGCGGCCAGCGCGCGGACCGGGAAGTCGGCCACCACCTTCTCGGCCACTCGGCGTAGTTCGTCCGTCGCGCTGGGGTGGGCCGCGTAGCCCAGGCCGGTGACCTGCGCGTCGGTCGGGCCGTCGTGGTCGCGCACGGTGCCGACGAAGAGCGCGGTGCCCCCCGCGCCGGCGTCGGCCACCGCGCCGAACACCTCGTCCACGGAGAGCGGTGTGTCGCGGATGGCCAGCAGCCGGAGGGGGCTGCTCGGCCCGGGCTGTGCCGCCTGCGCTGCTTCGGTGTCTGCCATGTGGCCCATCGTGCCGCACCCGCCCCGTCCGTGGCAGGCCACCTCGGCACGGCCGGCGCCGCCGGGGCGCCGCACGCGACGCGGGGCCGGCCGCGGGGCCCAGGCCCCGGCGCCCGCCGGGCGGGGCACAGGCCGCCCGCGGGCCTCGCGGAAGTGGCCGCTCAGGCGCCCGCGGGCCTTGCGGGAGCCGGGTCCCAGGCGCCCGCGGGCCTCGCCGGGGTGGGGCTACAGGCGCCTGCGGGCCTTGCGGGCGCGGCGGACCAGGGCCGCGGTGCCGACCAGGGCGACCGTGGCACCGGCGGCGCCCAGCGTGGTGGCGTCCTTGCGGCCCAGTCGGCGGCCGGCCACCGTGCGCCGGCCCGCGACCTCCTCCAGGAGTTCGGCCAGCACCTCCTCGTTGGTCCACCGGGGCCGCCAGCCGGCATCGTGCAGCCGGCTGCCGCTGACCACCCAGGGGTGCATGGTGTACGCGAGGTCGCCGGCGGGCGAGGGGGTGAGGCCGAGCCGGTGCAGCCGGGAGGCGGCGCCGAGGGCCACGGCCGACGGCAGCTCCATCCGCCGGATGCCGGTCAGCTCCTCCACCTCCTCCTGTTCGAGCCAGCCGTCGCAGCCCACGGCCAGCTCGCCCTCGGCCTTTTCGAGTACCGCGTACTCCAGGGCGCTGACCAGGTCGTCCACGTGGCAGAACTGCCAGGTGGGCCGGGAGCCCGCGACCACGAGCAGACGCGGCGACTCGAAGTAGCGGGTCAGGGCGGTGTCGGTGCCGCCGACCAGGACGGCAGGGCGCAGCACGGTGACGTTGAGGCCCGGGTGGGCGCGGGGCGCGCGGCGGGCGAGCTGTTCGATCTCCAGGAGGTCGCCGACGCCGGTGGCCTCGGCGGTGGCCCGCAGTTCGGCGTCCTCGGAGAGCGGCACGTCGTTGTCGGGCAGCGCCCCGTAGACCATGGCCGAGGTGCACAGCACCACGCGGCGCACCCCGGCAGCCGCGGCTGCGGTCAGGACGGTCTGGGTGCCGCGCACGTTGTAGGCCGTCCTGGCCTCGGCGTCGGTCTCCAGGTCGAGATCGGTGGCGAGGTGCACCACGACGTCGGCGCCGCGCAGCTTCTCGGCGATGAGGGGGTCACGTACGTCGAGCACGTGCCAGCTCGCCTCGCTGACCTCGCCGCGCCGCTCGTCGATGGCGAGCACCTGCTTGATCTCGGCGGACTCGGTGAGCCTGCGGGTCAGCAGGGCGCCCACGCCGGACGCGGCTCCGGTGACGGCGACGACGGGGCGGCGCAGCGGCGCGGAGGACGGCTCCGCCCAGGTCGAATGCTCGGGGGGCGGATCGTTTCGCGCTGCGCGAACGGTTGGATCTGGGGAACTCACCGGGCGGCTCCAGCGGTTGTCTTCTGTACGTAAGAGAACTGACGCGTACGTACCAGGCGCTGTCCATCCTGCCGCAGGCATCCGGTCGGCGAAGCACCGAGCCCTGATAGCGGCTGGGTGTCTACGCTGGTGGTGTTGTCGGGCAGTCGCCGCCGGCTTCGAGCCGACGGCCCTAGGAGCCGAGGAAACCCGTGAGTGACACCCCATTTGGATTTGGCCTTCCGCCGGAGGAGCCGGAGGACGGCGACGACGGCAAGAAGAAGGGCAACCAGGGCGGTGGCCCGGGGCCCGCGAACCCCTTCGGCTTCGGCGGGGGCGGCGGCGCGGACAACCCGTTCGCCGCGATGTTCGGTTCGCTGAACCCGAACGACCTGGGCGCCGCCTTCCAACAGCTCGGCCAGATGCTCTCGTACGAGGGCGGCCCGGTGAACTGGGACATGGCCAAGGACATCGCCCGCCAGACCGTCGCCCAGGGCGGCGAGGACCAGAGCAAGGACGTGAGCGTCGGTCCCAAGGAGCGGGCCGCGGTCGAGGAGGCCGTGCGCCTTGCCGACCTGTGGCTCGACGGGGTGACGTCGCTGCCGTCCGGCGCCGGCACGGCGGTGGCCTGGAGCCGCGCGGAGTGGGTCGAGGCGACGCTGCCGGTCTGGAAGGACCTGGTGGACCCGGTCGCCGAGCAGGTCGGCTCGGCGATGGGCAGCGTCCTGCCGGAGGAGATGCAGGCGATGGCCGGGCCGCTGCTCGGCATGATGCGCTCCATGGGCGGGGCGATGTTCGGCACCCAGATCGGGCAGGCGCTGGGCGTGCTGGCCGGCGAGGTGGTCGGCTCCACCGACGTCGGGCTGCCGCTCGGCCCCGCGGGCAAGGCGGCGCTGCTGCCGACGAACGTGGAGGCGTTCGGCTCCGGCCTCGGCGTGCGGCAGGAGGAGGTGCGGCTCTACCTGGCCCTGCGCGAGGCCGCCCACCAGCGGCTCTTCGCCCACGTGCCGTGGCTGCGCTCGCACCTGTTCGGCGCCGTCGAGGGGTACGCGCGGGGCATCAAGGTGGACACCGCCAAGCTGGAGGACGCGGTCGGGCAGCTCGACCCGACCCACCCCGAGCAGTTGCAGGAAGCGCTCCAGCAGGGCATGTTCCAGCCCGAGGACACCCCGGAGCAGAAGGCCGCGCTGGCCCGGCTTGAGACGGCGTTGGCCCTGGTCGAGGGCTGGGTGGACGCGGTGGTGCACGCCGCCGCCGCGCCGCACCTGCCGTCCGCGGACGCGCTGCGCGAGACGCTGCGCCGCCGCCGGGCCACCGGCGGTCCCGCCGAGCAGACCTTCGCCACGCTGATCGGGCTCGAACTGCGGCCCCGGCGGCTGCGGGACGCGGCGCGGCTGTGGGCCTCGCTGACCGATGCGCGCGGCCTGGACGGCCGGGACGCGCTGTGGGCGCACCCGGACATGCTGCCCACCGCCGCCGACCTGGACGACCCGGATGGTTTCGTCCACCGCGAGCAGCTCGACTTCTCCGAGTTGGACAAGATGCTGGGCGAGGCGGCCAGCGGCCCGAGCCTCGGCAAGGGCCCCCGCGGCGATGCGGCTCCCGGGGATGCGGCTCCCGGCGGTACGGCCCCTGGCGACGCGGCCCCCGGCCAGTCGGGAGCGGGCCTGGACGAGGACGGCGAAGCGGGCGGCGACACGGGCCCGGGCCCCGCCGGCGGGCGTCCCTGATGGCTGACCTGCACGCGGCGGCGGCCGACGCGCTGACCGCCTGGCCGGCGCCCGACGCGGAGCAGGAGCGGCTGCGGGTGACGTACCTGGAGCACCTGGCCGCGCATCAGGACGGCATGTGGAAGGCGTGCCGGGACGGGCACCTGACGGCGAGCGCGCTGGTCATCGACCCGGACCGGGGGCGGGTGCTGCTCACGCTCCACCGCAAGCTGCGGATGTGGCTCCAGATGGGTGGCCACTGCGAGCCGCAGGACGCCACGCTGGCGGCTGCGGCGCTGCGCGAGGCCACCGAGGAGTCGGGCGTCGCAGGTCTGACGCTGCTGCCGGCCGGCCCGGTCCGCCTGGACCGGCACCACACGCCGTGCGCCTGGCACCTGGACGTGCAGTACGCGGCGCTCGCCCCGGCCGGCGCCGAACCGGTGGTGAGCGCGGAGTCGCTGGACGTGCGCTGGTTCGACTACGCCGAGGTGGCCGCGGTCGCCGACGACTCGGTGGTCCGCCTGGTGGAGCGCACGCGCGCGCTGCTGTGAGGGCACTGCCGGGAGCGCGGCGCCGCGAGCCGTACGCGAGGGCGAGGTGTACGCGCGCGGGTGAGGTCCGGGCGGGCGGGCGTCGCGCGCAGGGGTGAAGCACGTGGTGGGTTTGGCCGCACGCGTGCGGCGTACGCGGTCATGCGGTGTGCGCGGTGAGCCGTGGGCAGCCGCGCCGCACACGACCGCGCGCCGCACCCGACGGTGAACGAGGCCCGGGACGCGCCCCGGCCCGGTACGGGCGCAGGCGCGTACCGGGCCGGGGTGTGTGGCGTCAGCGGTTGTTGGACCAGATGTTGCCCTGGTTCTGGCCGTGGGCGCCCTGCTGGCCCATGCCGAACTGGGCCGCGACGCCCTGCCCCACCACCGCGTTCTGCGGCGGCAGCAGCTCGCTGGGCTGCACCAGCGCGTACCCCTGGCCGAGGAAGCTGAGCTCCCAGCCCTCGCCGGTGTTGCCGCGCCGCCGCCACACGCCCGACGAGTGGGTCTGCGCCTGCATCTGCACCCGCAGCGAACTCGACCAGGCCACGATGGCGTCGGCGTCGGCGTTGACGTACTTGTCCGGCGTCACCTGGAGCATGAGCGGCTGCCCCGAGGTCATCAGCGCGACCTTGCCCTGTCCGGAGATGACCAGGTTGTACTTGCCCGACCCGGAGATGCCGTACTGGCTGTCGACCGCGACGGTCTCCCAGTGCAGCGCCGAGTCGAGCGCGAGCACGTACCCGGCGTCCACGGTGAGCCCGTCGTGGTCGACGTCGACGACGTGGACGTACTGCGCGAGGTTCGCGAAGTAGATCGTGCCCTGCCCCGAGCAGCGCATCAGGTCCAGGCCCTCGCCGGTGTTGGCGCGGGCGCGGCGCTGGCTCTGCGTCTGGAACTCGCCGTCGAACTCGATCAGCCCCTGGTAGGCGACCATCGAGCCCTTGCGCGCGAGGACGTCGTCGTGGCCGGTCAGGGAGACCCGCAGCAGTTGCGGGTTCTGCATGGCGTAGCGGTCCTGGGACTGCGCCTCGGTGTGGCCGAAGAGCGGACTCTGCATCTCTCTCGTTCCCCCTCAGCCCCGGGCCCGGAGCCGGTCGGTGCTGTCCTCGCTGGGCTGGACGACGACGAAGCCCTGGCCGGAGAAGCCGAGCTGGTACGCCTCGCCGCTGCCCCGGCCGATCATCGAGGACGCCTTGAAGCTGCGCTTCCCCTTCATCTTCAGATTGGTCGACCAGGCCACCAGCGCGTCCGGGTCGACGTACGTCTCGTCCTCACCGCGCCCGCAGTCCACCACGATCGGCGTGCCGCGCGAGGTGAGGGCGACCCAGCCGGTGCCCGAGACGCCGACGTTGAACAGGCCCTGACCGGCGAACTTGGCCATCCCCTTGACCCGCTGCACGCCCCACTGGAGGTGCGCGTCGAAGGCGAGCAGGTTGGTGCCGTTGACCGAGAGGGAGTCGCCGTTGAGGTTGATGCAGACCACGTCGGCGCCGTAGTCGGCGAGGTAGAGCAGTCCGTCGCCGCTGCACTTCATCAGCGGCGCGCCCTCGCCGGTCAGCCACTGCGAGGCCATCTGGCGCACGGCGGGCGGATTGGGTTCGTACTGGACGAAGCCCTCGTAGGCCACCATCGAACCGGTGCGGGCGAAGAGGTCCTGGCCGCTCTGCATGGCGACCTTGAGCATGCTGCTGCCGTGGTTCTCCATCCGGGCGGCGACGGGGGTCGGGGCGTAGCCCGCGAGCTGGTGCTGGTTCATGACGGGCTCCCTCAGACCTCGTACGGCTGGACGACGATGAAGTTGCCGGGCGCGCCCCGGAACTGGAGGTTCACGGTCTCCCCGCTGTGGCCGGGGAAGGCGGCGCGGCGCAGCCGCACCTGGCTGGAGATGATCACCTGCGCGGCTGCGGACCAGGCGACGATGGCGTTGCTGTCGGCGAACGTGGTCGGCGTGACGGGCAGCACCACCGGGGTGCCCTGGGTCTTGACGACGACGGTGCCGGTGCCCTGGAACTGCATGGTGAACAGGGCGCCGCCGGGGATGCCGTGCCCCTCGATGCGCCGGACCTCGTGCTGGAGCGACTCGTCGAAGGCGAGCACGTTCTCGGCGGCCACGCAGATCGCGTCGCCCTGGAGCTCGATGGGGTGCACCTCGGCCGCGTTCTCGGCGAGGAACACCTGGCCCTGCCCCGAGCAGCGCATGAGCTGCATCTCCTGGCCGGTGGCGTTGCCGACGATGCGGCCCCGGAAGCCGGCGCCCTTGTAGCCGAAGTCCACCTTGCCCTGGTAGAGCACCATCGTGCCCTGTTTGGCCAGTACGGGCTGGCCGCCGATGCCGAGGTCGACCCGGATCAGTCGGGGGTTCTGCGGGGTCCACCGCTGGCCGGTCGGCGCCTCGCGGTACTTCGCGAGCGCGGCCTGCACGCCGGGGGCAGCCGCGCCGCCGTGCGCGCCGCCCTGGCCCGGGATCGGCTGCTGCCCGTAGGGAGCGGGCTGGCCGGGGTAGCCCTGCGGGTGGCCGGGCTGCGGGTGGCCCGGCTGCGGCTGGCCGTACGGGGCGGGGGTCGGCTGGCCCGGATAGCCCGGTGCACCCGGCTGCCCGTGGCCGGGCTGGCCCGGGAACGGCTGGCCCTGCGGCTGCCCGTACGGGGCCTGCGGCGGGGCGGGCTGACCGGGCGCGAACTGGCCGGGGGGCTGGCCCGGGGCGCCGGGGTGGCCGCCGGGCGTGCCGTACGGGGCGGGCTGGCCGGGGTAGCCCTGCGGCTGGCCGGGCGCGCCCGGGGGCGGTACCTGGCCACCGGGCGGGGTGAGCGGCGCGACCACGGTCGGGGCCGTGTGCATGGGTGCCTGCGGCGGCGCGGGCGGCGCCGGGGCCGCGACCTGCGGCTGGGGGGCCTGCGGCGCCGGGGCCGGAGCTGCCGGGGCCTGGGGCTGTGGCGCGGGCGGCGGGCCGCCGGCCGGTGCGCCGAAGGCGGGGGCAGGGGCCGCGGCTGCCGGGGCCGGCTGGCCACCGCCGGGCGGGGCGAAGCCGGGGGCGGCGCCCGCGGCGGGAGCGGGCGCCGGCGCGGGCTCCTCTTCCGCCACCTCACCGCCGAAGTTCTTCAGCAGCGCTTCGAGCCCGCCGTCGAAGCCCTGACCGACGGCGGCGAACCGCCAGACGTCCTTGAGGTAGAAGTCGCCGAGCATCACGGCGCGCTCGGTGCTGAACTCCGCACCGGTGAACGCGTAGCGCGCGACCTCCTCACCGCCCGCGACGATGCGGATGTACCCCGGCCCGACCTGCGACATCTGGCCGGCGCCGTCGATGGTCGCGGTGAACGACAGTTTCTGGATGTGCGCCGGGATGGCGTCCAGGGTGACCCGGAAGGACTCGGTGTCGCCGGCCTGCGTGCCCAGTTGCTGGATCGCTTCCTCGGGCGACTTGGGCTGGTTGAAGAAGATGAAGTAACGGTCGTCGGAGAGCCGCTCGTCGGCGTCAAGCCCGAAGCAACTGATGTCGAAGGTGAGCCCGGGCCCCGCGACCTGCACACCGACGTACAGGTCCCTCCCTGCCGTCAGATCGCTGATCTTGGCCTTGTGGCCGCGCTGGAATTCCCTGGCCATACGTAACGCCGTCCCCCATCCCGAAACCGTGAGTTCGTTGCGCGTCAGGCTAACCGCTGACCGTTCGGATCGGGGATACCGGGGCGACGGGGCCCCACCGCGCGACACCTCACCGAACACCACCGCCCCCACCCCCGTGAGCTCCCCTGCAACCCCACCACGCGACACCACGACGGCCCCGGCCCAACCCCGTCGGCGGCACACGACCGGTACGAGGCTGGTACATGGCTGGCACGGTGGGGCGGGGGCGGGGTTGGAGTGGGTGTGGGTGCGGAGTGGGGTGCTTTGCGGAGTGGGTGGGGGGGTTGGGCGCGTACGGGGGTGGACCCGCGGGGTGGGTGTGTACAGGGTGTGGGGTGGGCGCGGGCGCGTGGGTGGGTCCGAGGAATCCGTGGGGTGGGCGCGTGCGGTGGGTGGGTGTGAGGTGGGTGTGGGGACGCGGCCACGGCGGTGGCTGTGGTGACGGCGGTGGGTGCGGGCTGGGGCGTGTTGTGGTGGTGAGGGGTGTTGCGGTGGGGCGCGGCGGTGGCTGTGGGCTGGGGTGTGGTGGGGCGCGGCCGTGGCGCGCGGGGGCGCGGCGGGTGGTTGGGGGCGGAGGGGCGCGCTACTCGCCCCGTGCCTCCGGGAGGTGCGGCAACCGGTCCGCGGCCACGACGCCGTCCAGGTAGCCGCGCGCCCGCTCGGTACGGGGGTACGCGTCGAGCAGCCGCCAGAACTCCGCCCCGTGGCCCGGCACCAGCAGGTGCGCCAGCTCGTGCAGCAGCACGTAGTCGAGGACGTAGCCGGGCATGCCCTGGAGCCGGTGGGAGAGCCGGATGCTTCCTTCGGCGGGGGTGCAGGAGGCCCAGCGGGTGTTCTGGTTGGTGACCCAGCGGACGGTGTTCGGCCTGGCCCGACCGCCCAGGTACTGGTCGGAGAGGAGTTCGGCGCGGGCCGCGAGCTCGGCGTCGCCCAGCATCCGCTTGCTCTCCTGGGCGGCGAGCTTGTCGAGCATCACGCCCACCCAGCGCTGCTCCTCCGCCTCCGACATGCGGGCCGGGAGCAGCACGATGGTGCGGTCACCCTCGCGGTAGGCGGAGACCGTACGGCGCCGGCGACTGCTGCGGCGGATCTCCACGGAGCTCGCCTGGAGGCTGCGCTGCTGCGGATCGGGGGGCAGGCGCTGGGTGCGGGGCACGCTCTGCAACGGGGTCTCCCCGGCGGCGCTCCCCCAGCTCGCGCTGGCAGGTCCAGCACCCGGGCGGCTTCTCGGCGAATGGCGAGGGGGCGGGTCAGCGGACACGCCCCGACGTTACCCGCTAGCGGTGTGTGAAGTCCCGCCCCGCACGCGGATAGCGGTCGAACGATCCGCACGTCCATTCAGCTTGTACGACTAACGCGAGCGCCTGTGGATAACTCTCCGCAGCGATCGAGCGCCGTGCCCATGCTGGAACCGCTCAGCCCCACGACAGGACGGCCGGCGCCCCGTGCGCCGCCTGACGAGACAGCCCGCGCCAGCGGGCCCAGCGCCCCGACCGGTCCGCCGGGCAGCGAGCGCCGGGCCACCGCCGGCCCCGCCCCGCCCACGGCCCACCGCACACGACCGTCCCTGGTGCGGGCGGCCCACCCAGAGCACAAGGAGGGGGAACGATGCACGCCACGCGCCCGACACCACCACGGACCACCGGTTCGACACCCCGCCCGGGACCACCCACACTGGACGCCCCGCCCACCGTGGCCCCACCCATGACATCACCCACGGCACCACCCGCGGCCAGGCACACCGCCGGGGCTACAGCCGGGGTCGCGGGCGCAGTCCCCGCGGGCGGCGGTCCGGTGACCCCACCGGACTGCGGCCCCGCCGCCCCACCGGGAAGCAGGCCCCCGCAGGCACCGCCCCACGGCCGGCGCCACGCCCGGCCCCGCGATACGCCCACGCCCACGCACCCGCCCGCCCTGTCCACCACCCGACACGCTGCCCCTCCGACCCGTGCGCCGGGACGGCCTGAGCTCCGGACGGGGACACCGCGCTCCGAAGCACCCACGCCGCCACGCCCCGGCGGCGCCCCCTCGCCCACTCCCCCACCGCGCGCCCCGTCCACGCCTCCGTTGCCCCCGCGTGATGCCCCACCCCCACCTCCGCTGCCCCCGCTCCCGCCCTCGCCCGGTGCAGCGCCGGCCGACCGCTCCCGGAGCAACGGCACCGGCCTGCGGGCAACGGCCCATCGAAGGGGCCAGCCGTCGGAGCCGGCCGGGCCCCCGGCCACGGCAGCCCCGCCGGGCGCGGCCGGTGCGGCGGGCGCAGTCGGTGCGGCGGGCACGGCTGCGCCGTGGGCCGCCCCGGCCGGGGAACTGCCGACGCACCCGCGGCTCAAGCCGGCCCTGCGCAGGGCGTGGCGCAGCCGGGACACCGTGCAGTTCGGCATCACCGAGGCCCACGCGGTGCTACTCGGCCCGCTCGACACGGCCACCGGCAGCTTCCTCACCCTGCTCGACGGCACCCGGGGAATGCCGCTGCTGCGCCAACAGGCCAGGTCGCTGGGGCTGCCGGAGGGCAAGGCTGACGCCGTGGTGGCGCGGCTCGTCGCGGCCGGTCTCGTCGACGATCCGCTGGCCCGGGAGGACGGCGCCGCAGCCCTCCAGGACGACCCCCGGGCGCGGGAGCGGCTGCGCGGCGACCTGGCGGCGCTCACCGTGCTCCACCCACAGCCCGCCGCCGGCCCGCGGTTGCTGGGTGCCAGGCGGGCGGCGCGGGTCCAGGTGCGGGGGGCGGGCCGGGTCGGCGCCGCGGTGGCGGCCCTGCTGTCGGCCTCCGGGGTGGGCCGGGTGGAGGTGATGGACGGTGGTCGGGTCGAGCCCTGGGACATCCTGCCCGCCGGGCTCGCCGCCGCCGAGATCGGCGAGCGCAGGGAGGCCGCGGGGCGCCGCCTCGTACGGGAATGCGCGCCGACCCACCGCCCCGCACCCCGCACCGGCCGGCGCCCCGCGGGACGACACGCCGCCGCACCCACCGGCCCGACCCCGACCGCGAGTCCGACCGCCGACGGAGCGGAGCAGGGGGCGGATCGGCCAAGGCGCACCCACGCTCCAAGCACACCACCGGCTGCCCCGGGCAACCCTGGCGATCTGGCTGCCCCGATCGGCGCAGGCGGACCGGCTGGCCCGGGCCCGGTTGGCTCCGACCCGGCTGGTCCTGGTGACCCGCCTACCCTGACTGCCTCGGCTGACGGCTGGCCCGGCCCGCACACCGCCCTGCCGGGCGCGCCCCCGATCGACGAACTGCACTTGGTGGTCATCGCCCCGCGCGACGGGCTCGCCGCGTACGCACCGCAGCCCGACGCGGCCGAGTTGTTGATCACCTCGGGCGTCCCGCATCTGTACGCAGGCGTCCTGGAGGGCACCGGTTTCGTGGGCCCGCTGGTCGTGCCCGGTGTTACGTGCTGTGCGACCTGCATGGCGCTGTGGCGGGCGGAGCGCGAGCCCGGCTGGCCGCGGCTGCTGGCCCAGTGGCAGTCGGGGCGCCGGGCTCCCGCACCGGCCTGCGACGCGGCACTGGCGACGACGGTGGCGGGGCTGACCGCCACCCGGGCTCTGGCCTACCTGGACGGCGGGGCGCTGCCCGCGATGGGGGCCCGCTGGGAGCTGACCTTGCCGGGTCTAGCCTGGGACGTGCGGTCCATCGAGCCGCATCCGGACTGCGCGTGCGGCACGATGACCGCTCCGGTTACGGGGTATTCATCGAGGAGTGCGAGGCCGCAGGCGACAATGTCCGGGTAAACCGGCGTCCGCTGGGTGGACGACGGGGGTCCGGGGTCCGCCCCGGGAGAACTCAGTTGGAGTTGGAGGGGCGCATGTCTGATCTACCCCGCAAAGCGGTCACCCGCACCGCGAAGTTGGCAGCCTTGCCACTGACGTTCGCGGGGCGAGCCACCTGGGGCCTGGGCAAACGCATCGGCGGCCGGCCCGCGGAGATCGTCGCACGAGAGCTGCAACAGCGCACGGCCGAGCAGTTGTTCAAGGTCCTCGGCGAGCTCAAGGGCGGTGCGATGAAGCTCGGCCAGGCCATGTCGGTCTTCGAGTCCGCCCTGCCCGAGGAGATCGCCAAGCCCTACCGCGCGGCGCTCACCAAACTCCAGGAGGCCGCGCCGCCGATGCCCACCCGTTCGGTGCACGCGGCACTGGCGGACCGGCTCGGTGCGGACTGGCGCGAGCTGTTCCTGGAGTTCAGCGACAAGCCGGCAGCCGCCGCCTCGATCGGCCAGGTGCACCGGGCCGTCTGGCACGACGGCCGCGACGTCGCGGTCAAGGTGCAGTATCCCGGCGCCGGCGAGGCCCTGCTCTCCGACCTCACCCAACTGGGCCGCTTCTCCCGCCTCCTGGGCCCGCTGATGCCCGGGATCGAGATCAAGCCGCTCATCGCGGAACTGCGCAACCGGGTCGCCGAGGAGCTTGACTACGAGCTGGAGGCGGAGGCCCAGTGCATCTACGCGGAGGAGTTCGTCGGTGACCCGGACTTCACCGTGCCGGGCGTGGTGCACCAGTCCGACCAGGTACTGATCACCGAGTGGATGGAGGGCATACCGCTCTCCGAGGTGATAGCCAACGGCACGCGCGAGCAGCGGGACCGCGCCGGTCAGTTGCTCACCCTGTTCCTCTTCTCCGGCGTGGCCCGTACGGGGCTGCTGCACGCGGACCCGCACCCGGGCAACTTCCGGCTGGTGGTCGGTGACGCCCCGGACGGGCCGCCGGAGAAGTGGAAGCTGGGCGTCATGGACTTCGGCACGGTCGACCGGCTGCCCGATGGGCTGCCGCCCCACATCGGGGTCACCCTGCGCATGCTGCTGGACGGCGAGGGCGACGAGGTCCAGGAGTTGCTGCGCGAGGAGGGCTTCATCAGGCAGGACCTCCAGCTCGACTCGGAAGCCCTGATGGAGTACCTGTTGCCCATCATCGAACCGGCCCAGCAGGAGGAGTTCACCTTCACCCGCGAGTGGATTCGCGGCCAGGCGACGATGCTGGCCGACCGCCGCTCCCCCTCGTACGACCTCGGCCGACAGCTCAACCTGCCGCCGTCCTACCTGCTGATCCACCGCGTCAGCATGAGCACCATCGGCGTGCTCTCCCAACTCGGTGCGACGGTACGGATGCGGGACGAGATCGAGACGTGGGTGCCGGGGTTCGCCGTGGTGGAGGAGGCCGACGGGTTCGAAGCGGCTGAGCCCACGTCCGAGGCGGCCGAGCCCACCGCGGCGGCTACGACGACGCGTACGACGAAGGCGGCCGTACCGGCGGTCGAGGCCGAAGGCGCGACGCAACCCGCGGCGACTGCGGAGCCCGCGGGGCCGGCAGGAACAGCGGCGGCGGCAGGGGTTGCAGGATCTGCCACGGCGCCCGCGGCCGAGACTGCCGCGGCAGTGGAGCTGACGAAGCCCGTCACGACGGCGCCGGAGCACGGCGTCACGGAGGAGACCCCGGCCTGACGGCCCCTGGCTCCGGCCCGGGCCCCCGCCCCGGGCCACCCCAGCGACCCAACCGTCAGCAACCCAGCCGCCCCCACTCCCCCGCCGACCCGCCCCGCTGCGCGGGCGCCCGCCTACGGGCTCATCCGTGGGCGTTAGTCCGCTGGTGGCGGGCACGTGGTCGGCTTACCGGCTCATTGATTCGCCGGCTCGTTCCCCCGGCAGGGCCCGCGGCAGGGGCAGGACCCATGGAAGGGTCCGCGCCAGAACGCGGGTGAGGACACACTGTCGGGACGGACGCACTGTCGGGACGGCCCCGCTACCACCAGGCCGAGTCGAGCCGGCCCTCGATGGCCCGGATGTTCTCCCGGGCGCAGGCGTCGCAGAGGTAGCTGCGTCTTCCGTTCTCCACGGAGTACGTCCAGGTGGGCGGCGTGCCGTGGGCGGTGGTGCCGCAGCGGGCGCAGGTGCGGGTCTCGCCGTCGGACGGCGCCGGTTCAGCCGGTTCATGTGACGTCTGGTCCACCCGCCGACGATAGCCCCGCCGTTCGCGTACGGCAGGGGCAACGCGCCCCGGCCGGGCGGCACAAAAAGCGCTGGGGGCCGGTCCTTTCGGACCTGCCCCCAGATACGACACTACTCACTGCTGGTGAAACGGGTCGGCGACCACCCCTCGGTGGACGTGGCGTGACCCGCCCGCAGAACACCGTCCTGCGGGCCGTGGTCACCTTCGGGTCGCCGAGTACGGCCGGCCGTCGAGCGGCCGGCGGCACTTCAGCTCATGACCGCCATGGCCAAGGCGCGGCGGGCACGCATCGAGGCGCGCTCTGCCCGACGCTGCATGCGTCGCGCCGCGGCAAGGCGCACGGCCTTGCGTTGTGATTCAGCCTCGTTGAGCCGCTCGTGCATATGTGCACGAGCCAAGGCTTCTGGGATGAGTTGCATTTCGCGGGTCCTGTTCTGGCACGTCTCGGGTGCGTTCGTGGTGTTGCCCAGCGGGTAGGCGAGCTGGGGTTCGTCGGTGGTTGACATCGTCGGGTCCTGCTTCTTGGGGTCGTGCGTCGCGGGGCGGTCGATGGTGCCGGCGGTGCTCATGCCACGACCGGGTTCTTGCGCGGGCGACCACGGGGCCGCTTCCGAGCCACCACCACGCCCTGCACGAAGAGCTCGCCGCCCCAGACGCCCCAGGGCTCCCGGCGGTCCTTCGCACCGGCGAGGCAGGCCGCACGCAGCGGACAGGTCTGGCACAGCGACTTGGCGTACTCGACGTCGGCGGGCGACTCGGCGAAGAAGACCTCCGGGTCGTACGAGCGACACGGAACGGCTTCGCCGAGGCTCTCGATGGCGTCATCGAGCTCGGTCAGAGCGGTGAGCGGGGCCGGGGTCAAGGAGTCCTCCGAGGGGTGGTCGGGCGGGGGGATCAGGTCGGTCGCTACGGACGGGGTGTGCGCCTTGAGATGCACGGTGGTGAATTCCTCGTCTGTGTCGGCCCGGCTGGTGGCCGGGCGCTGCGTCTCCCCCCTGGACGACCAGGAGGGCAAATCAAAAGGGCCGCGAAACCCGGTGTGGGTTTCGCGGCCCTGGAAGGTGCCGACCTGATCGCCGATCAGGTTGGATCACTCCAGGGATCAAGCCCGCGAGAGGCCCACATCTGGGGGTGCTGCGTCGAGATTTCGGCACCATTAGCCGCTGCCATGGCGTAGGTCTTGGCCTTAGCCACTGCTGCTACTGCCGGTGCCTGGGTCGGTCGCTCGCTGCGGAGTCCCCGAGCCAGCAGGGTGGCCAGGGATTCCGGACGTGCAGCGGGCGTACCGAAGGCGAAAGCGCCGAACTCGGACGCGCCGAAGCTGGACACACCGGTGCCCTGTGCAGAGAAGCCGAGCGGGCAGGCGGCGATGACCGAGCGATCGGTTGCTTTGGTGGTGATGTAGTAAGTGATCATTTGGTCTTCGCCTCCTCTCGGCTCTCGGGACCGGTCCGGTGGGACCTGTCCATCTAGGTCAGTAGAACATGAATCCATCGGGTCTCGGAAGGCCCGTTGTCTCCGTGCTCGGAAGGCTATGGCTAGGCCCTCCACGCGCGCAAACTATTTTTTCGACGAGTTTTTTCGGGCCTCTTCGAGAGCCGCCGGATCCTCCCCCGCGCACAGGGCGAGCACGTCAGGGCCGTACGTGCGGAGTTTGCGGGCGACGACCCCGGGGATCGCCGAGAGCTCGGCCTCGGTCTCCGGGGTGGCCTCGGCGATGGCCAGCAGCGTCTTGTCGGTGAAGACGCAGTACGCCGGCTGGCCCAGCCGGGCGGCCTGCTCCGCCCGCCAGTCGACGAGCCGGTCGTGCAGCCCCTCGTCGAGCTCGGACGGGCAGTCCTCGCAGCGCATCAGCTTCATCTCGCCCGGGTCCGTCAGTGACCTGCCACACACCCGGCAGCGCACCGGGCCCCGCGGGCGCCGTCGCACGGTGGCGCCGCGCTCGACGCCCGCCGAGCCACGGGCGGTCCCCGGGGCGCTGGAGCGGGCGGCGGCGCCGGTCCCGGAGCCGGGCCGCAGGCCGTCCAGGAAGCGGCTGGGGCGCCGGTTCGGCCGCCCGCCCGGGGAGCGCGAGAGCGCCCAGGACAGCGTGAGGTGCTGGCGGGCCCGGGTGACCCCGACGTACAGCAGTCGCCGCTCCTCCTCGATCTGCTGGTCGGTCTTGGCGTGGCTGATCGGCATCATGCCCTCGGTGAGACCGACCAGGAACACCGCGTCCCACTCCAGGCCCTTGGCCGTGTGCAGGGAGGCCAGGGTCACGCCCTCGACGGTCGGGGCGTGCTGGGCGGCGGCGCGCTCGTCGAGTTCGGTGACGAAGTCCCGCAGGGTGGCCTCGGGCCGGGCCCCGACGAACTCCTCTGCGAGGCGGACCAGCGCGGCCAGCGACTCCCAGCGCTCCCGGACCGCGCCGGCGCCCACCGGGGGCTGTGGCGTCCAGCCCCGGGTGCCGAGGACGGCGCGCACCTGCGCGGGTATGTCGGCGTCCTCCAGGCCGGGCGCCGCCCCGCCGGCGCGGGCCGCGCCGCGCAGCAGCAGCCCCGCCTCGCGCACCTCGGCCCGCTCGAAGAACCGCTCGCCGCCGCGCATCTGGTAGGGGATGCCCTGGTCGGCGAGGGCCTGTTCGTAGACCTCCGACTGGGCGTTGATGCGGTAGAGCACGGCGATCTCGCTCGCCGGGACGCCCGCGTCGAGGAGGGCGCCGATGCGGCGGGCGGTGCCCTCGGCCTCCGCGGGCTCGTCCGCGTACTCCGCGTATCCGGGGTCGGGGCCCGGGTCGCGCTGGGAGAGCAGTTCCAGGCGGTGCTCGGCGGCACGGCCGCGGGCCGCGGCGAGCAGGCCGTTGGCGAGGCGGACGACCTGGGGGGTGGAGCGGTAGTCGCGGACGAGCTTGACGACGGTGGCCCCCGGGTGGCGGGTGCGGAAGTCCAGCAGGTGGTCGGGGGTGGCGCCGGTGAAGGAGTAGATGGTCTGGCTGGCGTCGCCGACGACGCACAGGTCGTCCCGGTCGCCGAGCCACAGGTCGAGCAGCCGCTGCTGGAGCGGGCTGACGTCCTGGTACTCGTCGACGACGAAGTGCTGGTACTGGGCGCGCACCTGGTCGGCGATGTCCAGCCGGTCCTGGAGCACGGCGACCGTGAGCAGCAGCACGTCCTCGAAGTCGATGACGCCGCGGTCCCGCTTGAGCTGCTCGTACATCGCGTAGATCCGGCTGGTCTCGGCCGGGTCGCGGGGGGCTTCGCGGGCGGCCTTGGCGATGGCCGCCGGATACTCCTCGGGAACGGTCTGGGTGACCTTGCACCACTCGATCTCGCTGGTGGCGTCGCGCAGCTCGCTGCGGTCCAGGCGGATGGTGCAGCGGGCGGCGGCCTCCGCGACGAGCTGCGCCTTGCGCTCCACGAGGCGGGGCATCTCGCCGCCGATCGCGCGCGGCCAGAAGTAGTGCAACTGGCGCAGCGCCGCCGAGTGGAACGTGCGGGCCTGGACGCCGCTCGCGCCCAGTTGCCGCAGGCGTCCGCGCATCTCGCCGGCGGCCCGGTTGGTGAAGGTCACGGCGAGGACGCTGGCGGGCTGGAGGATGCCCGCACGCACCCCGTAGGCGATCCGGTGCGTGATCGCCCGGGTCTTGCCCGTGCCGGCGCCCGCGAGCACGCACACCGGGCCGTGCAGGGCCGTGGCGACCTCGCGCTGCTCGGGGTCGAGGCCGTCCAGCACCGCGTCGGCGGAGTCCGGGGCGCCCGGGAAGAGCGCGGGGTGGCCGCCGCCCGGGGCGAGGGGTGCGTTGCTTGCTGTCACCCCGCCATGCTGCCAGGTGCCGGGAGGGGCGCGGCCCGGTTGTCCACAGCCCAGGGGTTGCGGTCGTATTAATGCCGCGTGGCGGTGGGCGGTGCGGAGGGCGACGGCCGGGCCGCCGGGTCGAGGCGTCGAGGTCGGGGCCGCCCGGGCCGTGCGCGTACCGGATGCCGCTGATGCCGCCATGGCAGCCGATGCCATCACTGTTGTCGCTGTCGCTGTCGCTGTCGCTGTTGCTGTCGCTGTTGCTGTTGCTGTTGCTGTTGCTGTTGTCACGCTGGCGGCGCCGTTTCGGGTACGGCGCCGGGCGCTGGGTGGAGGCTCTGTCAGCCCCGGGTCGGCCCCGTGCGGGATGCGGGGCGGCGCCGTGACGGATGCGGCGGGGGCGCGGTGGGAATGGCCGGGGGTGGGTGCGCGTTGTACGACCGCAACCGCGACGAGAGCCAACCCAAGGAGCGCGAGGACCGATGTCGGGCACTGTGACGATGTACAGCACCACCTGGTGCGGCTACTGCCGCCGCCTCAAGGGCCAGATGGAGCGCGAGGGAATCGCGTACACGGAGATCAACATCGAGCAGGACCCGGAGTCGGCGAAGTTCGTGGAGCAGGTGAACAACGGCAACCAGCTCGTGCCCACCGTGCTCTTCCCGGACGGTTCGGCGCTCCCCAACCCGTCGTTGGCACAGGTCAAGGAGAAGCTCGGCGTCTGAGCCGAACGACGCGGCCCGCGCGCTGACGGGCGCCCCGAGTCCCCGACCGGTACGACGACCGGCCGGGGACTCGCCGTATGGGGCGCCTGCCAGCGCGGCCGGCACGAGTGCGCCTGGCAGCGCGCCCGGCACGGGTGAGGGCGCGGGGGTAGGCGGGGCCGAGTGGGTCGGCGCGGGTACGTCCGCGTGCGCGTGCGGCTGGCGGCCACTCCGACCGTGCCCTGGCCATGGCCGGTACGTGCACCTGCGCGCGTACGGCGGTGCGGTGCGGGCCAGGTGCTGCCGGTTCAGCAGGCGCTCCGTACGCGCGTGGGCGGGCGCGTACGAGGCGGCAGAGCAGCCCGAGCAGCCCGGGACGGACCCCGCACAGATCGCAACGTCCGCACCGCCCGCAGCCCACCAGCCGCCCGCCCGAGTCAGACCCCAGGCAACCCGCCAGCCGCCCGCCCAGGCCAGACCCCACGCAGCCCTCCGATGAGGGCGGGGCTGTCGGCGTCGGGCCGACGGAGCGCGCTCATACGCGCGTGAGCGGGCGCGTGCAGAGTGTCGAACCGCCCCGCCCGGCGAAGCCCACACGGCCCCACCAGGCCCGGACCGACGGAGCCCACGCAGCCGCACCCGGCTCGGCCCACCAGCACCGCCCCCCCCTGCCCACCCCGGGCCCCGACTGCGCCCAGTCGGCCCGGCCGGCCCGAAGCGCTCCCCTGAGCCCGCCCCGGCCCGACCCCGGGGCCACCGTCAGCTCAGCCCCGGCCCGACGGCACCCGCTCCGGGGCCGCCGTGCTCAGCCCTCGACGCTTCCCGGGCCGTCCTCGGCCAGTGGCTTGCCGTACCAGAGTTCGAGGAGGCGGCCGGCGATGGAGATGCCGTACGGAGGCAGCATTTCGCCCGACTCGTACGCCTTGCGGAGCTCTTCGCGGGAGAACCAGCGGGCCTCGTGGATCTCCTCGCCGTCGACCTGGATGTCCGAGGTCGTGGCGCGGGCCATGAAGCCGAGCATCAGGCTGGAGGGGAAGGGCCAGGGCTGGCTGCCGACGTACTCGACGGAGCCGACGGTGACGCCGACCTCCTCGGCCACCTCGCGGACCACCGCCTGCTCGATGGACTCGCCCGGTTCGACGAAGCCGGCGAGGGTGGAGAAGCGGCCCTCCGGCCAGTGCACCTGGCGGCCGAGCAGCGCCCGGTCCTGGTCGTCGGTGACCAGCATGATCACGGCGGGGTCGGTGCGCGGGTAGTGCTCGGCGCCGCAGGCCGGGCAGCGGCGGATGTGACCGGCCGCGGCGATCACGGTGCGCTCGCCGCAGCGCGAGCAGAAGCGGTGCAGTCGCTGCCAGTTCTCCAGGGCGACGGCGTGCACCAGCAGCCCGGTGTCGCGTTCGGAGAGCAGGGCGCCGGCCTCGCGCAGCCCGGCCGGGCGCGCCGACTGGTCGATGCGGCCCGGCAGGGCGTCCTTCTGGAGCGCGAAGTAGCGCACGCCCTCGGCGTCGGTGCCGAGGAAGTAGCGGTGGGTCTCGGTGACGGGGGCCTCGAAGGCCGGTGTCATCACCAGTTCCGTCCGGCCGTCGGGGGTGTCGTCGACCAGCGCCTGCCCGCCGGAGATCACGAAGACGCGGGTGCTGGGGTGGCTCCAGGCGGCGGCCAGCCACGCCTCGTCCAGCCGGTGGTGTGCCGCGCGGTCGATGCCGCTCTCGGCGGTGAGCGGGATGGGCAGGCCGGCGGGTCGTTCGGTCCAGGTGGTCACGTTACTTCCAACTCCCCCTATGTGAACGGTTCATGGCTGTGCTCTCTTCCCGGCCTCGCGCTCGTCCTGGTCAAGCCCTCGTACCGGTCGGGCTTCCCCGGCCGCGCCCCCGGGCCGGGAGGCCGGGCGTGCGGTCGGGCTGCGCCCTGGCGTGCGGTCCGGCCAGCGAGCGGCCGGGGTCGTGCGTCCCGGCCGGTGTCCGCACGGCGCCCGCGGGGTGGTGGGGCGCCGGCGGGCGGCCGGCTGGTGGCCGGCCCGCTGCCGGGTGGGGTGTGGCCCGTACGGTCCGGACCGTGGCCAGGTCGCCGGCTCCGGGGCCCCGGGCGGGTCCACGGGGCCGGTTGCCAGGCCCTGGCGGGCGCGCGGGGCGCGGTCCCGCCCGCTGCCCGGCCCCGGTCGGTCCCGCCCGCTCCCGGGCGGTGTCCGGGGTCGGTGGTCCGTGGCCGTCCGGCGGTGGGCCGGGGTTCGGCCGCCCCGGTCGGCGGCCGGGACCGGCGCGGGCGGCGCATCCGAACCGGCCGCACAGACCGTCCGCGCGGGTCGCCCGTACGAACCAGTCGCACGGACCGGCCACAAGACCGACCTCGCGCCCCGCCCGCACGGGCCGTCCGTCCGGGCCGCCCGCGCACGTCGTCCGTAAGCGTCGTCCGTGCGTGCGTGCTGTCCGTCCGTGCCTCCGTGCGAGCTGTCTGTACGCGCCGGACGCGCCGCGCCGAGCGCACCGTTGCGGACACGCCTTCCGGGCCGCCGCCCGGCCCGTTACCCGGTCACCGGCACCCGCCAACTCTCGGCGAGGTCACCCCACAGGTAGGCGGCGCTCTCGACACCCTTCATCAGCAGGTCGAGTTCGACCTTCTCGTTCGGGGCGTGCCAGCCGTCGGACGGCACCGAGATGCCCAGGAACAGCACCGGTGCGCCCAGCACGTCGCGCAGGTCGGCGGCCGGGCCCGAGCCGCCCTCGCGGGTGAAGCGGACCGGCCGGTCGAAGGCGCGCTCCATGGCCCGTACGACCGAGCGGAGCGCGGGGTGGTCGAGCGGGGTCAGACAGGGGCGGGTCGCGCCCCAGAAGGTGATCTCGTGCCGGATGCCGGCGGGCAGCCGGTCGGCCACCCAGTCCCGCACCGCCTGTTGGACCTGGTCCGCGTCCTGGCCCTCCACCAGCCGGAACGACAGCTTGAGTTGGGCGGTGGCGGGCACGATGGTCTTGCCGCCGGGGCCCTGGTAGCCGCCGCCGATGCCGTTGACCTCGGCGGTCGGCCGGGCCCAGAGCCGTTCGAGGGTGGTGAACCCCGCCTCGCCCGCGGTGGCGTGCGAGTGCGCGGTGCGCAGCCACTCGGCCTCGTCGAAGGGGAGCTCGGCGAAGAGCTCGCGCTCGCGGTCGGTGAGTTCGACCACGCCGTCGTAGAAGCCGGGTATGGCCACCCGCAGGTCGGCGTCGTGCAGGCCGGCGGCGAGCCTGGCCGCCTCCATCGCGGGGTTGGGCACCGCGCCGCCGAAGGAGCCCGAGTGGATGTCCTGGTCGGGCCCGTACAGGTCGATCTGGCAGTCGGCGAGGCCGCGCATGCCGGTGCAGACCGTCGGGGTGTCCGCGGACCACATGCCGGTGTCGGAGACGACGACCGCATCGCAGCGCAGTCGGTCGGCGCGGGCGCTGACCAGGGCGGGGAAGTGCGGCGAACCGGACTCCTCCTCGCCCTCGACGAGCAGCTTGAGGTGGACGGCGGGCGCGGTGCGGCCGGTGGCGGCCAGGTGGGCCCGGACGCCGAGCGTGTGGAAGAGCACCTGCCCCTTGTCGTCGGCCGCGCCGCGCGCGTACAGCTTGCCGTCGCGCACCTGCGGCTCGAACGGCTCGCTGTGCCAGCCGTCGGCCAGCGCCGCGGGCTGCACGTCGTGGTGGCCGTAGACGAGGACCGTGGGGGCGTGCGGATCATCGGACGGCCACTCGGCGAACACCGCCGGGGCGCCCGCCGTCTCCCAGACCTCCACCGTCGGGAAACCGGTGGTCGTGAGCCTGTCCGCCAGCCACTGGGCGCTGCGCCGGACGTCACCGGCGCGGCCGGGATCGGCCGATACGGAGGGGATGCGCAGCCAGGCGGCGAGGTCGTCGAGGAACTCGGCGCGATGGGCATCGACATAGGCGCGGACAGCGTCGTCCGGGGTGGTGCTCATGGTGACGAGCCTAGCCGCCTCGGCGGGACCTCCTCGCCGGGGTTAGGGGCCCGCGGCCGGGCCGGGCGGCGGCGCGCACGCGGTGGTGCGGCGGTGCCGGCTCCGCCCCGTACTCGCCGCCAAACCCCTCCCGTGACCTGCCCGTCGGCGCCCCGGCCTGCCCGCTGCGACCGGCACGCGCACCCCTCCGCACGGCCCGGCCGGGCCGCCCGCACCCCGCCGTGGCCCCCGCCCGCGCACCGCTCCACGACGGTGTGAGGCTCACCACCGCGGGGGCGGGGTTTTGGCGTGGGGCGGCCGGGTCCTTCAGGTCGGCCCCGGTGCCCGGGTGCGCTCCGCGGGCCGGCTGCGGTCAGTGCGCTCCCCGGGGGTGACGGGCTCGCCGAGCAGGATGCGTTCTATCTCGGCGCGGCCGGGCAGCGGGGTGGGGCGGACGATCTCCCCGGTGCGCACGTAGAGGAAGGTCGCCGTGACCGCGGACAGCGGGAGGCCGTGCTGTTCCGCCCAGGCCAGCCGGTAGACGGCGAGCTGGAGCGGGTCGGCGTCCTGGGCCCGGTTGGTCTTCCAGTCGACGATCTCGTACGCGTACGGGTGCGAGTGCGGGGCCTGCGGTGGCGGGGCGTCCTGGTGCGCGGCAGGGGCGGACGGCGCCGCGGTGGATATGCCCTGCGGGGCGTCGCCGGGGTCGCCGGTCGAAGGGCCGCGGGCCGGAGTGCCGGCCAGGGTGGTGGCCGCCCCGTGCGGCTCGGTGGACGGCAGGCGGTGGCGGTAGACCGCGTCTATACGACCCCGGACGACACGTCCCGCGAGGGTGAGGTGGAAGGGCGCCTCGATGCGGTACGGCGTGCGCCGGGCGTACGGGGTGCGGTTGAACGCCTCCTTGAGCGCGTCCAGGTCCCAGCCGTCGCCTTCGGGGTCGGCGCCGTACTCCTCGGCGCCCGGCAGGTCCTCGGGGCCGAGCAGGGGCAGCGGCAGCGCCTCGAACCGCGACTCGACCCAGGCGTGGAACCGGGTGCCGCGGCGCGCGGCGGGCCGCGGCGGGCGCGGCATCGGGCGGGCCAGCTCGCGCGCGAAGCCGTCCGGGTCGGCGGCGAGCCGCAGGAGCTGGGTGGCGCTCAGCGCCGCCGGCACGGGCACCTCGCGCACCGTGGCCCTGGCCCGGCGCAACTCCTTGGCCAGCACCTCCAGGTCCCGGTCCCAGGAGGCGGCAAGCCGCGCCTCTTCGGGCAGCAGCGCCGCCGCGCCGGCCCCCGCGGGCCGTTCCGCGCCACCGCGCCCGACGGCCGGGCCGACCTCGGGCGCGGCGGAGGAGGCGGAGGAGGCGGAGGACCGCCCGCCGTCGGGGCCGTCGGGATGGCTGCGACCGTGGCGGTGGCCGTCGGGCGCGGGGGCGTGCGCGGTGTCGTACGGGGCGTGCTGTTCGCCGTCCGGGGCGGCGTCGGGGGCGGTGTACGGATCGGCGTACGGGTCTCCGGCGTACGGGTCTGCGGCGTAGGAGTCCTCGCCGTACGGGTCTGCGGCGTACGGGTCCTCGCCGTAGGGGTCCTCGCCGTACGGGTCTTCCGGTGGTTCGGCGTACGGGTCGTCGTACGCGGACGCGGGCGCGGCGGGGGGCTCGGTGGGGGCGGCTGCCTCGTACGGCTCGGGCTCGTACGGCTCTGGCGCCAGCGGGCCCGCCCCGTACGGCTCGGGGTACGCCTTGGGATCGGAGGTGTCGCGCGCGGGCGCGAGGTGGCTCGGCCGGTGGCCCGCGGCGGGGCTGGTGGCGGGGGGCGGGGGCTGGTGGTCGAGGTGGGTGAGGACCGCTTCGGCCGCGCGGCGGCGGCGGTCCAGTGCCGTGGCGTCGAGCGGCAGCGGCCAGCGGCGGTCGGCGCGCGACGGCTGGTCGGGCTCGGGGTCTTGCAGGGCCGGGTTCTGCTCGCCGGGGGCCGGCTCGTCGGCCCACACCTCGATCTCCCCGTCGCCCGCCTCGCAGTGCTCCCGCAGCGCGGTCAGGAACGCGGAGGGGCCGCGCGGACGCTTCTGCGACGGGCCCCACCAGTGTCCCGAGCCGAGCAGCAGGGAGCGGGGACGGGTGAAGGTCACGTAGCCGAGGCGGAGTTCCTCGGTGCGCTGGTGTTCCTTCATCGCGGCCTTGAACGCCGCGAGCCCCTTCGCGTCCCAGCTCGACACGTCGGGGAGGGTGTCGGCGTCGCCGCGCAGCGCGTGCGGGAGCACCTTGGCGCTGGCCGTCCACGCCTCGCGCGCCTGCTCGCTGGGGAACGTCTTGGTCACCAGGCCGGGGACCGCCACCACGTCCCACTCCAGGCCCTTGGACTTGTGCGCGGTGAGCACCTTCACGGTGTTCTCGCCGCCCGGCAGCGCGTTGTCCAAGCCCTTCTCGTACTGGGCCGCGGTGCGCAGGAAGCCGAGGAACGCCAGCAGCGTGGGCGCGCCGTCGGCCACCGGCGACCCGCCGGCGCGGGTGGCGAACCCGGCGGCCACGTCCAGGAAGTTGCCGAGCGTCTCGCGGCGGCGGGCGGCCAGCGCGTGCGGGGACGCGGACAGTTCGACCTCAAGGCCGGTGACCGCGAGGATGCGGTGCAGCACGTCCATCAGCGGATCGCCCAGTGAGCGGCGCAGTTCGCGCAGCTCGGCGGCGAGCCGCGCGAAACGGACCCTGGCCTGCGGGGAGAACGGCAGGTCGGCCCCTGCGGCCTGGCCCGCCTGGCCCGCCTCGCCCCGGTCCCGCAGGTCCTGGCCCGCGCCGGCGTCCTGCGGGTCGGCCGGCGCGTGCGAGTCGGGCAGCGCGGGCGGGGCGGCGGGGCCCGCCTGTGGGGTGGCCGTGTCCGTGACGAAGGTGTCGAGCGCGTCCGCGAGCGAGATCGCCTCGGCCGGGTCGACGCCCTCGACCGCCTCGGCCAGCCGGCGGTCCGCGTCCTGCGCGGGGCCCGCGTGGTCGCGCCCCACCAGGGTCCGGGCACGGCGCCCGAGCAGCGCCAGGTCACGCGCGCCGATGCGCCAGCGCGGGCCGGTGAGCAGCCGGACCAGGGCGGCGTTGGCCGTCGGGTCCTGGAGCACCTCGCACACCGCGACCAGGTCGGCGACCTCCGGCAGGTGCAGCAGACCGGACAGGCCGACCACCTCGACCGGTACGTCGCGCGCCACCAGGGCGCCCTGGATCTCGCCGAAGTCCGCGGCGGTGCGGCACAGCACGGCGATCTCGCCCGGCGCGGTGCCCGTACGCACCAGGTGGGCGATCGAATCGGCGAGCCAGGCCATCTCGTCGGCGTGGGTGGGCAGCAGGGCGCAGCGCACCAGCCCCTCGCCCTCCGCGCCCGGGGCCGGCCGCAGCGCCGCCACGCCCGCGTGACGCGCGCGGAGCGGGGCGGCGAGCCGATTGGCGAGCTCCAGCAGCCGGCCGCCGCTGCGCCGGTTCTCACTCAGCGAGAACCGCTCGGCCGGGGCGGTGGCCGGGGCTGCTGTCGGCGTGCCGGTCGGGGCAGGGGACGCGGTGGCCGGGGCGGAGGGCCCGGTGGCGCCCGTGGTGTCCGCGTCGGAAGCCGCGGGGGCGGGCCCGCGCTGCGTGGCCTCGGCGGCGTCCGTACGAGACGGCGTACGGGTTGGCGTACCGGATTCCGTGCCGGGTTCCGTGGGCGATGCCGCGGGGCGCGGCCCGGTGGTGCGGGGGAAGTGCAGCGGGAAGTCGTCCAGGTTGGCGACGGAGGCACCGCGCCAGCCGTAGATCGCCTGGCAGGGGTCGCCCACGGCGGTGACGGCGTGCCCGATGCCGCCGCCCGCCGTCGCGCCGGCCCGCGCACCTGCGCCGTCCGCCCCCGCGTGTGCCGCGTCCGTGCCGCCCGCATCGCCCGCGCCGAACAGGCTGGACAGCAGCAGCCGCTGCGCCACCGACGTGTCCTGGTACTCGTCGAGCAGGACGACGGCGAACTCCGCGCGCAGGGCCCGGCCGACCTCCGGGTGGTTGCGGGCCAGGGCGGCGGAGAGGGCGATCTGGTCGCCGAAGTCCAGCAGGTCAAGGCGGCGCTTCTCGGCGCGGTAGCGCTCGACGAGGCCGAGGAGTTCCAGCCGGGCCAGCGCCGTGTCGGGGGCCTTGCGCAGGTCGTCGTTGGTGAGCTTGGCCTCGCCGAGGGTGGTGAGCAGCGCCGTGTCGTACTCCCGCAGCCGCTCGACCGGGACCAGGTGCTCGGCCAGTTCGCCGTCGAGCGCCAACAGGTCCGTGACCAGGTCGGCGAAGGAGCGGGTGAGCGCCGGATACGGGCCGGGCGCGGCGCGCAGCACGCGCGCCGCGAGCTGGAACCTGGTCGCGTCCGCGAGCAGCCGCGCGCCGGGTTCGACGCCGATCCGCAGTCCGTGGTCCTTCAGGAGCTGACCTGCGAAGGCGTGGTACGTGGAGATCCGCGGCTCGCCCGGAACCTCGTCCTCCGCACCGCTTGCGATGCCGTACGGAGCAGGAGCCCGGCCGTGGGTGTCCCGGCCGCCGCCACGACCACTGCGGGTGCCACCGCCGGCCTCCGCACCGGTCGGCTCGCCGATGCCCGCCCGGAGCAGCGCCTTGCGCACCCGCTCGGCCAGCTCGCCGGCCGCCTTGTTGGTGAAGGTGAGACCGAGCACCTGCTCGGGGGCGACCTGTCCCGTACCCACTAGCCACACCACCCGCGCGGCCATCACCGTCGTCTTCCCCGAACCGGCCCCGGCCACGATCACCTGCGGCGCGAGCGGCGCGGTGATGCACGCCACCTGCTCCGGGGTGAACGGGATGCCCAGCAACTCCTTGAGCTGCTCGGGATCGGTGAGTTGGGTCGACACCCCAGAAAGGCTAATGCCCGGCTCTGACAATCGCGGCTGACCAGGGCGGACAGCGGTCTGCACCGCGCCGGCCGCCCCCGAGCGGGCCGCCAGCCGAGCGGCCCCGGCCCGCCCGTCACTCCACCACGTGCCGGCCCTCCGGGCGGGCGCCGCAGGAGGTGCGGAAGGCGCAGCGGTTGCAGTGGTCGCCGGCGGTCGGCGGGAAGTACTCGTCCAGCACCCGGCCCGCCGCCGTGGCCAGCAGGTCGCCCACCCAGCTCCCCGCGGCGTTGCCAGCGGCGGCCCCTGTGGTGCCCCCCACGGCGCCGTCGGCGGCAGCCCCGTCGGCAGGGGCCGGTCCGTCGGAAGACGCGGGCCCCGGGGAGTCCTGGCCGGCGCCCCCGTCCGTCGGGTGGGGCGTGGCGGACACCGGCGGCAGCGGCTCCTGCGCCTGGACCTTGGGCAGCGTCTCGCCGCCGGCCTTGCGGGCCGCGCCCTGGCGCAACTGGACGAGTTCCGCGCCGCCGGGCTCCGGGCGGACCCCGCCGAACAGGTCGTCCACGGCGCCCTCGCGCACCGCGAGCTGGTAGACGGCGAGCTGCGGGTGGTGCGCCACGGCGTCCCGGGTGACGGGCTGTTTGCCGGTCTTGAAGTCCACCACGTACGCGCGCCCGTCCGCGTCCCGCTCCACCCGGTCCATGGAGCCGCGGATGCGCACCCGGTGCTCGGCCACCTCAAGGGTGACGTCGAAGGAGTGCTCGCTGCCGACCGCGGTCCGCCCGCCGCGCTCCATGACGTGCCAGTGCAGGAAGCGTTCGAGGGCGGCCCGCGCGTTCTCCTTCTCCTGCCGCGACTTCCAGGGCGCGTCGAAGGCGAGCGCGTCCCACACCGAGTCCAGCCGTTCCATCAGCACCGCGAGGTCGGCCGGGGTGCGGCCGGACGCGACCTCGTCGGCGAGTACGTGCACGACGTTGCCGAAGCCCTGGGCGGCGGTGGACGGCGGCTCCGCCTTCACCTCGCGCCCCAGGAACCACTGCAACGAGCAGGTGTTGACCAACTGGTCGAGCGCGCTGCCCAACAGCGTCACCGGCGCCGTACGGTCCCGCAGCGGCGCCGCGCTGCGGGTGGTCTCGGCCAGCCCCCACCAGCGGTACGGGTGCGCCGCCGGCACCAGTGGATGGCCCTCGTCGTCGCGCAGCGCGGCGAGCTTGGCCAGCCGCTGCGCCGCGGCGTCCCGCAGCGCGGCGGACGCCTGCGGGTCGACGGTGGTGGCGCGCAGTTCGGCGACGAGCGCGGGCACCGACAGCGGGCGCCGCGGGCGGTGCAGCACGTCCACGGGTTCCACGCCGAGTTCGGTCAGGAACCGTGACGGCTGGTCCCCGTCGTCGGCCGGCGCCCGTACCGCGGTCACCACCAGCCGCTCACGCGCGCGCGTGGCCGCCACGTAGAACAGCCGCCGCTCCTCGGCGAGCAGCGCGCCCGGCGGCATCGGTTCGGCGATGCCGTCGCGGCCGATCCGGTCCGCCTCCAGGAGCGAACCGCGGCGCCGCAGGTCGGGCCAGAGCCCCTCCTGGACACCCGCGACGACCACCAGCCGCCACTGGAGGCCCTTGGCGCGGTGCGCGGTCAGCAGCCGCACCGCGTCGGGGCGCACGGCGCGCCTGGCCAGCGTGTCGGCCGCGATGTCCTGTGCGTCGAGCTCTTCGAGGAAGTTGAGCGCGCCCCGGCCGCCGGTGCGCTCCTCCGCGCGCGCGGCCGTCTCGAACAGCGCGCACACCGCGTCCAGGTCCCGGTCGGCGAGGCGCCCCGCGGCCCCGCCGCGCCAGGCGGCGTTCTCCAGCCGCCGCGGCCAGGTCGTGCCGTCCCACAGGCGCCACAGCGCCTGTTCGGCGGTGCCGCCGGCGGCCAGCGTTTCGCGCGCCGTGCGGAGCAGCAGGCCCAGTTGTTGCGCACCGCGCGCGTAGGCCGGGTCGTGCGCGACCAACCGCTCCGGTTCGGCCAGCGCCTCGGCGATCAGTACGTCGGACGGCCGGGGCACCGGACTGCCGGCGGCCCGTTCCTCCTCACGCAGGGCCCGCCCGAGGCGCCGCAGGTCCGCCGCGTCCATCCCGCCGAGCGGCGACCCGAGCAGCGTCAGCGCGGTCTCCACGGAGAGCCAACCCGCGGGCTGGGGGCCCGCACCGGCGGCGTCGGGGGCCGCCTCCGCGTCCGGCGACGTGCCCGTCCCCGCGCCCGCCACCGTGCCCGTCTCCGCACCGACGGGCGCCGTCTCGGGCCCGGCGCTCGTGCGCTGGTGGGGCAGGTGGGGGCCGGGGCGCGCCGGTCCGTTCGGGGTGAGGGCCGCGGTCGCCGCCGCGCGCAGGGCGGTCAGCAGCGGGGCCACCGCTGGCTCGTGCCGCAGCGGGATGTCGTCACCGTCGACCTCCACCGGCACACCGGCGGTGGTCAGCGCGCGCCGCACCCCGGGCAGCCCGCGCGCACCAGCCCTGACCAGCACCGCCATCTCGCTCCACGGCACCCCGTCGGTCAGGTGCGCGCGGCGCAGGATGTCGGCGACGTTGTCCAGTTCGGCGCTGGGCGTGGGGTAGGTGTACGCCTCGACCCGGCCGCCGCCCCGGGTCGCGGTCAGCTCCCGGTGGGCGCGCGCGACGGCCGCCGGCAGCCGGGAGAGCGGCATCCGGCCGGCGAGCGTACGGGTGGCCGCCAGCAGGCCGGCACGGGCCCGGTGCGCGGTGTTGAGCACGGCTACGTCCGCCGGCCGGCCGTCGGGCCGCGGGAAGGCCGCGGGGAAGCCCAGGATGCCGCCGACGTCCGCACCGCGGAAGGCGTAGATCGACTGGTCGGGGTCGCCGAACACGACCAGCGCCGTACCCGGGCCGCCGCCCGCCGGCGCCCCACCGCTCCGGACGGCCCCGCCCCGTACGTCACTGCCGTACGCACCCTCGCGCACGGCATCGCGCCCGCCCCCGCGCGTACCGTCGCCGTCCGTCGCCGGACCGGCGGGGCCGCCCCGCGCACCGCGGGCCACCAGGCCGCCGGCGAGCGCACGCAACAGGCGGACCTGGGAGACGTCCGCGTCCTGGTACTCGTCGACGTAGATCGCGTCGTACGTGCCGGCCAGTTCGGCGGCCACCTCGGGCCGCTCCGCGAGCAGCACCGCGCGGTGCACCAGTTCCGCGTAGTCGAGCACGCCCTGTGCGTCGAGCACGTCCAGGTACTCGGCGAGGAAGTCAGCCGCCGCGCCCCAGTCGGGACGCCCGGTGCGGGCGGCGAAGGCGCCGAGCGCCTGCGGGCCGAGGCCCAGTTCCCGGCTGCGGGCGAGCACGGCCCGCACCTCGTCGGCGAAGCCGCGGGTGGTCAGGCAGGCGCGCAGTTCGTCGGGCCAGCGGACGGCGGCGCGGCCCGCACCCTCAAGTTCCGCCTGGCCGGCCAGCAGCTCGCGCACCACCACGTCCTGCTCGGGCCCGGACAGCAGGCGCAGCGGATCGGCGAACAGATCGGCGTCCTGGTGGGCGCGGACCAGCGCGTAACAGAAGGAGTGGAAGGTGGTCGCCCAGGGCGTGGCGACGGTGCCGATCCGCACCGCCAGCCGGTCGCGCAGCGCGACCGCCGCCTTGCGGCTGAAGGTGAGGACGAGGACGCGCTCGGGGTCGGTGCCGCGGCGCACCCGGGCCGCCACGGCCTCCACCAGCGTGGTCGTCTTCCCGGTACCGGGCCCCGCGAGAACCAACAGCGGTCCGCCTGCGTGATCAACCACGGCGCGCTGTCGGGCGTCCAGCACAGGTGGAGTGGCCGACCCGGGCGGCGTACGGACCAGGCGGTAGCCGCCGGGGCCCGACGGGCCGGGCCTGGGGGCGTGCGCTGCGCCCGGCGCCGCTCCGGGCTCCTGGGCGTTCCCGGGCGCTCCACCGCCCGCAGCACCCGGCCCCGCGGGGGCCTGTGGCCCGCGCCGGGGATGGGACGAGGAAGAGGAGCTCACGTGGTTCGCCGGTCCTGGTGGTCGTGCTGGGTGCCTTACGGCCGTACGTCGGTCGGGGTCGCGGCCCGGCCGGGGCGCCGCCCCGCGCCGCACCCGGGCGGCCCCGGCGTGCCCCACCGGGCCCCGGACGCGTCCGGCCCCGGCCGCGCCGGGGCGCCCTGGGCCCACCCGCCGTCGGCCGCCCCCGACGCTACGCCAGAGTCGGTGCGCACCACAGCGCCGCCGGTGTGCACCCGGCCGGCCCCGCAGAGCGCCGCACCGGCCCCGCCGGACCGCCACGCGCCGCCCGCCGCGCCCCGCCCGGGCCCGTACGCACCGCACGACGCCCCAGGTCCCCGCCCCGTCACGGCCCGCCGCACACGGACCGGCAGCGCGCGCACCGCGGCACGGCGGCGGCCCCCGACCGACCGCGCGGCGGGCCCACAACCCGCACCCCGGGGTGACGCACCCGACACCGCGACCGGCATCACACGCGCCACCGCGCCCGACACCCGCACGGCAGGCCCGGCACCCGACACCGCGTTGCCGCGCCCCGCGCACGAACCGACAAGGGCTGCAACGCCAGCCGGGGAAGCAAGGCCGGCGGGGCCAGCGGAAGCAGCGCCCGCCGCCGCACCCCCCTCACGCCCGGTCATCGGCGTCCGGAGCGTCCGGCCGGTTCCCGTCCCAGCGGGCCCGTCGCATGTCGAGGCGGGGCAGGGCCGCTCGGGAACGATCACCGGCGCGGCCGGCGGGCCGCCCGTACCGGGGCCGCCCCGGGCCGTCGGCGCCCGCATCGGCATCGGAGTCGACACCCGCCCCGGCCCCCGCAGCCGCGGCCCTCGCGCGCGCGGGCTCGCGGAGCGGGGTGCCCTCGGTCCGGTAGTGCTGCAACGCCTCGCGCTCGTGGCCGGGCAGCAGCGCACCGTCCGAGCGCACCACGCGCCACCACGGGCCCATGTCGCCGTACGTGGCCATCACGCGCCCCACCTGGCGCGGGCCGCCGACGCCGCGGCCACCGCCGCCGGCGATCGGGGGCGCATCCGGATCGATCTCCTGGGCCAACCACTCGGCGACGTCGCCGTAGGTCATCACCCGGCCGGGCGGAATCAGTTCGGCGACGGCCAGTACCCGTTCGGCGTACTCGGGCAGCTCGTCCGGCTCGGGGCGTTCCTCGCTCTGGCGGCTCATCCGGCTCATCCTGCCGTACGCCACCGACAGCCGGCCGTCGTGATCACACCGTGTGCGCACCCGTGCTACGGCGCGTACCATCCGTATTTCGCGCCCCCGAAGTACCCCCTGATGCCGGCCCCGGCCACGCGGCCATGCCACCATCGTCCGGGCGGTGACAGGTGATACGAGATCAAGAAGAGACGACTGAGATGCAGGGTGCGCAGCCTTCGGAAGGGGACGGTGCTCCCGCCGCGCTGCCTCCTTCCGAAGAGTCCGCCGGTTCCGTAGCGCCCACGGATTCCGCCGAGCCGGCGGCGGCCCCGGCCGAGCCCGCCGGTTCCGCCGGGCCCCCCGGGGAACCCGGCCCCGCTGACCCTCCCGGGCCCGCCGCGGCCGGCGCCGCATCCGTGACCCCGAACCTCACGAAGCCCACGGGACCCGCCCCGCCGTCCGACGACGCCCCCGCCGACACCGGCCCCAGCACCAGCACCAGCACCAGCACCAGCACCAGCACCGAAGCCGGCCCCACCACCGAACCCTCCCCCGAAGCCGCCCCCGAAACCGACACCTCAGCCGAACCCGTCCCCACCGGCGCGCACCGCTGTGAGGAGCCGGAGTTGCCCGCGGACCGGGTCGCGGTCGACGAGCCGCTGCTGCCCGCCCGGGTGCACCGGCCGTCCGACCTGGTCAAGCTGTTGCTCGGGGTGCTGGGCCTGGCCGTCGTCCTGGCCGTGGCGGCGTTCGCGCACGGGACGACCACCGGTCTGGCGAAGGACATCAGCAAGGGCGCCGGGCAGGCCCCCGACCTGCTGATCGAGTTCGCCGGCCTGGCGTCGAGCGTCGCGGTGCTCATCCTTCCGGTGGCGTTCGCCATGGAACGGCTGATCAAGCGCGACGGGCTGCGGATCGCCGACGGCGTGCTCGCTGCCGTACTCGCGCACGGCGTCTCGCTCGCCACCGACCTGTGGGTGGCCCGTTCGGCGCCCGACTCGGTGCGCGAGACCCTGACCCAGGAGTCCCCGGGCGGCGCCTTCTCCGACCCCGTGCACGGCTACCTCGCCCCCGTCATCGCGTACATGACGGCCGTCGGCATGGCCCGCAGGCCGCGCTGGCGGGTGGCGATGTGGGTGGTGCTGCTGCTCGACGCGTTCGCCGTACTGGTCGGCCGCTACACCACGCCCTTCTCCATCCTGATCACGGTGCTCATCGGCTGGACGGTGGCGTACGGCACGCTGTACGCGGTCGGCTCGCCCAACGTCCGGCCCACCGGCCAGCACCTGCTGCTCGGTCTGCGCCGGGTCGGCTTCAGCCCGGTCAGCGCGCTGCGCTGGGACGAGGGGCTCAGCGGCGAACAACCCGCCAGTGCCGACCGCGGCCGGCGCTACCTGGTCACCCTGGAGGACGGCCCACCGCTGGACGTCACCGTCGTGGACCGCGAGCAACAGGCGCAGGGCTTCTTCTACCGCACCTGGCAGCGGCTCGCGCTGCGCTCCATCACCCAGCGCCGCAGCCTCCAGTCGCTGCGCCAGGCCCTGGAGCAGGAAGCGCTGCTCGCCTACGCGGCCATCGCCGCCGGGGCCAACGCGCCCAAGCTGATCGCCACCTCCGAGCTCGGCCCGGACGCCGTGATGCTGGTGTACGAGCACACCGGCGGGCGGACCCTGAACGCGCTGCCCGACGAGCGGATCACCGACGAGCTGCTGGCCGGCGCCTGGCAGCAGGTGCGGGCGCTCCAGTCGCGGCGGATCGCGCACCGCAGGCTGGAGGGCGACGCGATCCTGGTGGATCGTTTTGGCCGGGTCATCGTCTCGGACCTGCGCGGCGGTGAGATCGCCGCCGGTGACCTGGTGCTGCGGATGGACATCGCGCAACTGCTCACCACGCTCGCGCTGCGGGTGGGCGCCGAGCGTTCGGTGGCCGCGGCGGTCGAGGTCATCGGCCCGGACGCGGTCGCCGACAGCCTGCCGCTGCTCCAGCCGCTCGCCCTCAACCGCGCCACCCGCGCCACGCTCCGGCACCTCGCCAGGGAGCGGGCGAGCCGGCAGCGCGAGGCGGTGCTCGCGGCGGCCCGTACCGAGAAGGCGGAGCGTGAGGCGGAGGCCGCCGCGGCCAAGGAACGCGCCGACGTGGAGCCGCTGGACCGCAAGGCGCGCAAGGCGCTCAAGGCGGAGCGGCAGGCCCAGAAGCGGGCCGCGGACGAGGCGCTGGAAGAAGCGCGCGAAGAGGACCTGCTGGCGCAGATCCGGCAGCAGGTGCTGTTGGTGCGTCCGCAGGCGCCCATAGAGCCGGTACGCCTGGAGCGCATCAAGCCGCGCACGCTGGTCAGCTTCTGCGCCGGCGCGTTCGCCGCGTACTTCCTGCTCTCCCAGTTCACGCACATCAAGCTGGGCCAGGTGATAGGCGAGGCCAACTGGGCCTGGGTGGCCATCGCGCTGTTCTTCTCCGGTCTGACCTACGTGTGCGCGGCGATCAGCCTGCTCGGCTTCGTACCGGAGAAGGTGCCCTTCGGGCGGACCGTGCTGGCGCAGGTCGCCGCCTCCTTCGCGAAGCTGGTCGCGCCGGCCGCGGTCGGCGGCGTGGCCCTGAACACCCGCTTCCTGCAACGGGCCGGGGTGCGCCCGGGGCAGGCGGTCGCCAGCGTCGGCGCCTCCCAGCTCTTCGGCCTGGCCAGCCACGTGATCCTGCTCGGCACCTTCGGCTACATCACCGGGACCGAGCGCACCCCCACCCTCTCGCCGTCCCGCACGGTGATCGCCGGGCTGCTGACGGCCGCGGTCCTCGCACTGGTGGTGACGGCCGTGCCGGCACTGCGCAAGTTCGTCTCGACCCGGGTCCGCTCGCTGTTCGCCGGCGTCATCCCGCGCATGCTCGACCTGCTCCAGCGCCCGCAGAAGCTGTTCGCCGGCATCGGCGGCATGTTGCTGCTGACCGCGACGTTCGTGATGTGCCTGGACTCCTCCATCCGCGCGTTCGACGGCGAGCTCAGCTACGCGAGCATCGCGGTGGTCTTCCTCGCCGGCAACGCGCTGGGGTCGGCTGCGCCCACCCCCGGCGGCGTCGGCGCGGTCGAGGCCGCCCTGATCGCCGGCCTCACCTTCGCCGGTCTCCCGTACGACACGGCGGCGCCCGCGGTGCTGCTGTTCCGCCTGATGACGTTCTGGCTGCCGGTGCTGCCGGGCTGGCTGTCCTTCTCGTACCTGACGCGCAAGGAAGCGCTGTAGCGCACGGGGCGGGCGCCGCCCGGGCGCACGGGGCGCGCGCAGCCGTGGCGCACGGGGCGCGCCGCGCCGGGGACGTCGCCGGTCAGCCGGCCGGGTGCAGGTGTGCGCGCGCCCACTCCGCGAACGGGGTCGGGGTCAGCCCCAGGGCGCGGGCGAACTCGGGGCGGGCCGGCTGCGGGTGCTCGTTGAGGTGTGACTGCCCGAAGCCGGACTCCGGCATTCCGGCGGCGCGCGCCTCCTCTTCGGTGAACTCGGGCGCCGTCAGCGGGACGCCCAGCCGCTCGGCGAGGACCGCGGTGACCTCCGCCACGGTGCGCAGGTCGCTCGCCAACTCCAGCTCCACCCCGGAGAACCGCTGCGGGTCGGCCACGGCGGCGGCGGCTGCCGCGCCGATGTCGGCGACCGCGACCAGCGCCAGTTCGGTCTCCGGCCGCAACAAGGTCACCAGGCCGCCGGCGACCCCGCGCGGGAAGACGATCCCCGCCTCCGGCAGCAGGTTCTCCATGAAGAAGCCGGGCTTGATGAGCGTCCAGTGCGCGAAGCCCGCCGCCCGCACCCGGTCCTGGATGCCGGCCTTGGCCGCGTAGTACGCGTCGAGCCAGGCCCAGCGCCCCGTCACCCACGCCGTGTGCTGGCCGGCGCCGGAGACGGAGGTGTGCACGAACTGCGGCACCCCCGCGGCCCGCGCCGCCTCGATCAGGTTGCCGGCCTGGGCGACCTCGCCGTCGAAGCCGCGCCCGGCCAGGTCGGGCATCTGCACCGAGAAGACGGCGCGGGCGCCCGCGGCGGCGCGGGTCAGCGATGCCGGGTCGTCGAGGTCGCCGACGGCGAGTTCGACGCCGCGCGCCGCGAGCGCCCGGGCCCGGTCGGTCTCGGGGTCGCGGACCAGCGCCCGGACGGGCACGCCGGCGGCCAGCAGGGCCCGGGCGGTGGCGCCGCCCTGCTGCCCGGTGGCGCCGGTGACCAGGACGGGGGTGGGCTCGATGGCCATGACACTCCTCGGAAGATGACGGCAGGGAAGAAATGGCGGGGCCCGCCATTTATCTGCCCGGTACGATACGGAGGGCCCCGCCATTTAGCAATCCTCGGAGGTGACCGCCCATGACCGGGCAACGGGCCGACGCCCGGCGCAACTACGCGCGCATCCTCGCCGTGGCCGAAGCCGAGGTCGCCGCGCACGGCGCCGACGCGTCCTTGGAGCAGATCGCCCGCACCGCCGGGGTCGGCTCGGCCACCGTGCGCCGGCACTTCCCCGGCCGGCGCGCGCTGCTGGCCGCCGTGTTCGGCGAACGGATCGCGGTGCTGTGCGCCCGCGCCGCCGCACTGGCCGACGCGCCCGACGCCCGGCAGGCGCTCCTGGAGTGGCTGCACGCGCTCACCGCGTACGCCGCATCAGCCCGCGGCATGGCCGACGCGCTGGTGCAGGACGGGCTGACCGACCCGGAACAGGTACAGGACTGCTCGGCCAAGCTCGGGGCGGCGGCCGAACCACTGGTGCGGCGCGCAGCCCAGGCCGGCGCGCTGGCCCCCGGCGTCACCGCGACCGACCTGCTCACCCTCGTCACCGGCATCGCCCTGGCCACCGAACGCCACCAGGACCCGACCGCCGAGGCCAGCCGCCTGCTCGACCTGACGGTGCGCGGCGTCATCCCACCGCGCTGAATCGGCGTGCGGGGCGCGGGGTGCTGCCCGCGCGGGGCAGTCGTACGGGGCGCTGGCCGCGGGGGCCTGGCCGTACGGCGCGCTGCCGGCGGGGCCTGGGCGCCGTGGGTCGTACGGGATCAGGTCGTACGGAGCGAGCGCTGCCCGCGCGGGGCCGGGCCGTGCGGAACCAGTTCGTACGAGCCGGAAGCCGCACGGGGCTCGGCCCCGGCCACCGCCCCTCACCCGTCCGGCGCGCTGCGCGGGCAGGGGGCTGCGGCAGTGCCGACGATGGCAGACAGGTGCCCCCGTACCGGGGCCGCGCAACCGAGCGGACGACCATGCCCCGGGCGCTCCCACCCGACCGCAGCCCCGAGCCCTGGCCCCGGCCACCCGGCGCGGGCCGGACGCCGGGCGCGTAGGCGGTGGCCGATAGGGCCGATGCGCAGGAGGTGCGCGATGCGGACGGTGCGCGCGGAGCGGACGCCGCCCCGGCCCGGACCCGGCAGCCGGCCCGGACCCGGTGGCCGGCCCCTGCGCGGCGGCCGGCCCCGCGCCCTAGGATCACTTGCCATGTCACGTCACATACGGAGCACGGCCCTGGCATCGGCCGCCCTGATGGTCGCGGTCGGGGCCACGGTGGCCGGCTGCGGGGGTGGGGACGACGGCAAGGCCGATGGCCCCTCCGGCATCCGCGAGACCCACTCGGCCACCGCCTCACCCGCGGGGGCCGACCCCGGGCTCCCGAGGGCGCTCACCAACCAGCAGGTCAAGTGGGGCGCGTGCGAGGCGCCGAGCACGCTCCAGGGGGGCGGCGACAAGCCGGGCGACGCCTGGCAGTGCGGCACGCTCAAGGCCCCACTGGACTACGCGAAGCCACAGGGCGAGGCCATCGACCTGGCGCTCATCCGCAAGCCGGCCACCGACGCCGACCAGCGCATCGGCTCGCTGGTCTTCAACTTCGGCGGCCCCGGCGGCTCGGGCGTCGCCACCCTGCCGTCCTTCGCCGAGGACTACGAAGAGCTCGGCACCCGGTACGACCTGGTCAGCTTCGACCCGCGCGGGGTCGGCGAGAGCGCCGGCATCACCTGCCTCACCGACCAGGAGCGGGACGCGTCCGCCACCGTCGACGGCACGCCCGACGACGAACAGGAGTTGCAGGCCGGCCTCGCGGACGCCCGCAAGTTCGCCGCGGCCTGCCAGCGCACCTCCGGCAAGGTGCTGCCCCACGTGGACACCGTCAGCGCCGCCCGCGACCTGGACCTGATGCGCACGGTGCTCGGCGACGAGAAGCTGCACTACGTCGGCTTCTCGTATGGGACCGAACTCGGCGGCACCTACGCCGGCCTGTTCCCGAACAAGGTCGGCCGGGCCGTGTTCGACGCGGTCGTCGACCCGAACACCGACCTCAAGGCGAGCGCACTCGCCCAGGCCAGGGGGTTCCAACTCGCCCTGGACAACTACCTCAAGGACTGCACGCAGGGCGCGGACTGCCCGGTGGGCGCGGACCCGGCCGAGGGCCGGCAGCGCATCCAGGCACTCCTGAAGGACCTGGAGACGCAGCCGCTGCCGACCGAGGACGGCGACCGCGAACTGACCGCGGGCCAGGCGCTCGGCGGCATCATCGCCTCGCTGTACGACAAGGAGGGGTGGGAGTACCTCTCGTACGGCCTACAGGAGGCGATCGAGGCGGGGCAGGGTTCGGTGCTCCTCCTGCTCGCCGACTCCCAGGCCGGCCGCGACGAGAAGGGCCGCTACAGCAACATCCAGGCCGCCAACGCCGCCATCTCCTGCCGTGACGTCCGGCAGCGCTTCACGCCGGAGCAGGTCAAGGCCGAACTGCCGGCCTTCCGCGCCGCATCGCCGATCTTCGGTGAGTCCCTGGCCTGGTCGCTGCTCTCCTGCACCGACTGGCCGGTGCCCGGGCTGCACGACCACCCGCGGGTGAGCGCGCCCGGCGCGCCCCCGATCCTGGTGATCGGCACCACCGGCGACCCGGCCACCCCGTACGCGGGCGCACGCGCGATGGCCCGCCAACTCGGCAAGGGCGTCGGCGTCGAACTCACCTACCGGGGCGAGGGGCACGGCGCGTACGGCAGCGGCAACGACTGCGTGACCCGCAACGTCAACGACTACCTGCTGAAGGGCGTGGTGCCGGCGAACGGCACCACCTGCGGCTGACGGCCCGGTCACCCGGACGCACCGGGCACCCGGCACGCACAAGGGGCCGGGGCCACCCGTGAGGGATGGCCCCGGCCCCTTGTTGCTCCGTGCTCGGGTGGAGCAGGTCCCGCCGCTCCACGGCGCCGCCGACGGGCCGGCCGGGTCAGCAGACCCGGTGACCCCTGCGGCCCCGCCGGATCAGTAGATCGGCTTCTCCGGCTCGATCTGGTTGACCCAGCCGATCACGCCGCCGCCCACGTGCACGGCGTCGGCGAAGCCCGCCGACTTGAGGACGGCGAGCACCTCGGCCGACCTGACGCCCGTCTTGCAGTGCAAGACGATCTTCTTGTCCTGTGGGAGGTCCTGGAGGGCGGTGCCCATCAGGAACTCGTTCTTCGGGATCAGCCGCGCGCCGGGGATGGAGACGATCTCGTACTCGTTGGGCTCGCGGACGTCGATGATGTCGATGCCCTCACCGTCGTCGATCCACTGCTTGAGCTGCTTGGGCGTGATCGTAGAGCCGGCCGCCGCCTCCTGCGCCTCCTCCGACACCACGCCGCAGAACGCCTCGTAGTCGATCAGCTCGGTGACCGTGGCGTTGGGACCGCACACCGCGCAGTCGGGGTCCTTGCGGACCTTGACCTGGCGGTACGCCATCTCCAGGGCGTCGTAGATCATCAGCCGGCCGACCAGCGGCTCGCCGATGCCGGCGAGCAGCTTGATGGCCTCGTTGACCTGGATCGAGCCGATGGAGGCGCACAGCACGCCGAGGACGCCGCCCTCGGCGCAGGAGGGCACCATGCCCGGCGGCGGGGGCTCCGGGTACAGGCAGCGGTAGCACGGGCCGTGCTCGCTCCAGAACACCGACGCCTGGCCGTCGAAGCGGTAGATCGAGCCCCACACGTACGGCTTGTTGAGCAGCACGCACGCGTCGTTGACCAGGTACCGGGTGGCGAAGTTGTCCGTGCCGTCCACGATCAGGTCGTACTGGGAGAAGATCTCCATCACGTTGTCCGCCTCAAGGCGGCCCTCGTGCAGGACGACGTTGACGTACGGGTTGATGCCGAGGACCGAGTCACGGGCGGACTCGGCCTTCGGGCGGCCGATGTCGGCCTGGCTGTGGATGATCTGGCGTTGCAGGTTCGACTCGTCGACCTCGTCGAACTCCACGATGCCGAGCGTGCCGACACCGGCGGCGGCCAGATACATCAGCGCGGGCGAGCCGAGGCCGCCCGCGCCCACACAGAGCACCTTGGCGTTCTTCAGTCGCTTCTGCCCGTCCATTCCCACGTCGGGAATGATCAGGTGACGCGAGTACCTGCGGACCTCGTCGACGGTGAGCTCGGCAGCCGGCTCGACCAGGGGTGGCAGCGACACGGGGACTCCGTAAGGGAAGGGAGCAGCGTTGTTCTCCTGGTAACACTGCCACGCGGCGTCTCATTCCGTGACACCAGGTCCGATGCGCGAGACGATTTCGTCCCAGTAACCGGGCAGTGTCTCCCATGCGTCGCTTTGGCCATGGCCTTGCCGATCGGTGAAGTAGATGGTCCCTGCACCCTGCCAGCGGGCGATGCGCAGCGCCTCGTCCAGGTGGGTGCGGGGCACTCCGTGCACCAGGTGGCAGAACCGCTCCGGCGGGTAGTCGGCCGTCCACGGCGCCGCCTGCGACCAGCGGTAGTCGGCCCACTGTCCGCAGAAGGTCACCAGTTGGTCGGCGTCCTGCACGTAGTCCGGGTACGGGTGGGTGCCGTGCCCGAACACCACGTACACCGGTGCGCACAGGGCGCGCAGCGTGGTCGCCAGCCGGCGCACCTCGGCCAGCCCCGGCCGCTCGGTGGGGCAGCGGTCCAGGTAGAACCCGTTGACCTGGTACCACTCAAGGAAGCGGTGCGCGTCGGAGATCAGCTCGCCGAACGGGCGGGTGCCGAACCGCAGGTCGAGGTGGCCGAGGACGCGGGCGCGCGCCTCGTGCAGCCGGGCGGCGGCGCCCAGGCAGTGCGGGTCGGGGCGACTGCCTGGGCCGCGCGCCACGTTGAGCACCGCCCAGTGCAGCGGGGTGCGGGGCCGGGCGAGTTCGGCCCATTCGGCGGGGGCGACGAGCGGGTGCGCGCAGCCGGGCACCCCGAAGCCGAGCCGCCACCCCACCGCCCCGGGGCGCCGGGTGCCGGTGGAGGTCAGATACGGCATGCCGCCTCCATCCAGATGTCGGCCAGCGACTCTTCGAGGCCGATCCTGGTCCGCCAGCCCAGCCGGTCGCGGGCGGTGCGCACGTCGGCCTGCTGCCAGCTCCCGCAGCCGTCCGGGTAGGCGTAGCCGACGGCGCCGGCCGGCGTCTCGGGGCCGTGTTCGCCCCGGCCGTGCCCGGCGGAGTGGAGGCCGGAGGGGCCCGAGGGGTGCGGGACGGTGCGCAGCGGGTGGCCCTCGACGTCGTGCAGCGCGCCCCCGAAGCCGGCCACCCTGGCGAGTACGCCGGCGGCGTCCCGCATCCGTACGGCGCGCCCGGTGCCGATGTTCACCACGCCCTGCGCGGCGGAGAGCGAGGCTGCGTGCACGGCGCGGGCCACGTCGCGCACGTCGACGAAGTCGCGCTGCGCGCCGAGCCCGGGGAAGCGCAGTTCGTGGTCGCCGGCCTGCATCGCGCGCCGCATGGTGTCGGCGAGCCGGCCCAGCGGCGAGCCGGGCGGGGTGCCGGGGCCGACCGGCGAGAAGACGCGCAGCACGATGGCGTCGAGCCCGGAGCCGAGCACCAATTCGGTGGCGGCCAGCTTGCTCACGCCGTACGGGCCGCCGGGGCGCGGGATGGCGTCCTCGGCGGTGGAGGAGCCCGGCTGGGACGGCCCGTACTCGGCGGAGCAGCCGAGTTGCACCAGCCGGGCGCCGCAGCCGCTGCGGCGCAGCGACTCGCAGACGGTGGCGACGGCGACGGTGTTGTGCCGGGTGAGCTCCCTGGCGCCGCCGCGGGTGGTGCCCGCGCAGTTGATGACGACGCCGGGGTGGACGGCGTCCAGGAACCTGGTCAGCGCTCCCGGGCTGCCGGTGGACAGGTCGAAGCGGACGTCGGCGGTGTCGCCCCGGCCGAGTTCGGTGAGCTGGACCGCGGGGTCGGCGAGCAGGTGGTCGGCGACGTAGCGCCCGATGTAGCCGCCTGAGCCGAGCAGCAGTACGCGCATCAGCCGCGCCCCCGTTCCGCAGGGCCGCTGGTCCGCGCGGGGCCGGCGGCGTGGGCGCGGTCCCCCGCGCCCCGCCGGGTGGCCCCGCGCGCTTCGGCCACCGGGCCGATGGGGCGGTCGACGGAGTGGTTGGTCATCTCGCTTGCTCCTTGTGAGGGTTGCGCCGGCCGGGCTGGCCCGGTGGTGGGCGGCGGAGGTCGTGGGTCGGGCGCCGGGAGGCACGGCGCCCGGGCTGGGGTGGGCGGGGTCTACGGGGAGACGGCGGGGCCGCGGGATCGCCGTGGCCGGCCGTCGCACGGTGCTGTGCTGCGGGCACCGGTTCCCCGCGGAACCGCGGCGGAACGGCGCTCGCCGTCCGTCGCCCTCCGCGTGTACGCGGCGTCCCGCACGAGGGGGTGGCGGGCGCCTGGGTGGGGGGTGGCCGCCGCGCTCTCCTGGCGGCCACCGCGGTCGTAGGGGTGGGCGTCCGCGCGGCGGCCCGTGCGGGAGCCTGCCGTGGCGCGGCGCCCGGTGCGGGTGCCGGTCGCGGCGAGCAGGTCGCGGCCGAGCGGTCCAGTGTCGGTCAGGCAGGGGGCGTGCGCCGCCGGGCGCGCGGCGCCGATGGGGTGCGGTCGGGCGCGGCCGAGCGCGGCGAGCGCGTACCCGCCGAGTGCGAGGGTCGCGGTCGCGGCGGCCAGTGCGGGGACCGCGGCCGGCCCCGCGGCCGTCATCAGGTGTTCGACGGGGCGGGCCGGCGCCCCGCAGCCGGGC
>NZ_JBLIWA010000040.1:0-68401 GCF_047525675.1 Streptomyces sp. 796.1
GGGCGAACCGCGCGGCCAGCGCGCCGGCGCCGATCGGCCGCGCCGGCGGCGCCGGTCGCTGCTCCGGCTGCGCAGGCCGCGCTGACCGCGCCGGGTCGGCGGCGGAGGCGGGGCGCTGCGCCGGGTCGCCGGTCCCGTACGTGGCGGCGCGCTGGCGCGGCACCTCGCCCGGGGGCGGTTCCGCGCCGCAGTCGGGCGCCCCGCACCAGCACTGACTGTGCGGCGCGTGCTGCGGCGTCTCCTGCGGCAATTGCGGTGCCGGCCACGTCTCCTGCGGTGCCTGCGGTCCTTGCTCTGCCCGTGGCGTCTGTGGCGTCTGTGATGTTTGCGGCGCTTGCTGTGGTGCGTCCGCGTCGCCGGTCGGGGCGGCCGGCCCGGTGGCACCGCGCCCGCGGCGCGCCCCGGCGCCGGCGACCCGGAATTCCGGCTGCTCCCGCGCCGCGGGCAGCCCCGGGTGCCCGCTGGCCCACCAACTGCCGTCGGGCCCCCAGCCGCCGGGCCCGTCCCCCCGCCCGAAGACGCTGCCGCCCTGCTCGTACGCCGCCCCGCCCTGCCCGCCGCCGAGCCCGGGCGCCCCCGCGGCGTGCCAGTACGCCTCGCTGCTCCGTCCGTACGTGCCGTCCAGGCGCCCGTATCCCACCTCGTCCAGCGTGTACGGCGCCGCCTTGGCCGCCACGCCCTGGTGCGAGGCCAGGAAGTGCTCCGGCGTTCGGTGCGGCGTGGAGTGTGCCGTCTCGGGTGCCCGCCGCGCGCCGCGGTCGCCCCGGCCGCGGTCGGCGTCGCGGCGGCCGGGGGCGAGGAGCGCATCGGCGTACGTCGACGCGTCCGCGTACGCCTCGCACATCCGCTCGGTGGCGGCCCGTACCGTCACCGCCGGCTCGTCGGCCAGCAACTCGATGGCCAGCAGCCGCCACAGCTCGTGCAGGCGGTACTGGTCGGGGCGCGCCCCGGTGGCCTCGGCCACCTCCAGCAGGCCCGCCTCCACCAGCGCCTCCACCAGGCGTTCGGCCTCCCGCGCGGGCACCCCGAGCACCGCCGAGGCCAGCCACAGGCCGAACGTGCCGCGCGGCAGCAGCCCCAGCAACCGGAACGCCTGCCGCTCGGCCGCCGGGGCCTGCCGGTAGGCGGCCAACAGGGCGCCCCGTACGTCCACGTCGCCGGCGACCAGCCGGGCCAGCCGGCCGCCCTCGTCCGCCAACCGGTCGGCCAGGGCGGCGGCGCTCCAGTGCGGATGGGCGACGAGTCGGGCCGCGACCACCCGCAGCGCCAGTGGCAACGCCCCGCACAGCTCGCTCAGCCGGGCCACCGCGGCCGGCTCGGCGACCTGCCGGGCCGGTGCGAGAGCGGCCTCAAGGAGCGCGCACGCCTCGTCCGGACCCGGCACCGCCAGCACCACGGGACGCATCCCGTACAGCCCGACCGGCAGCCGCCGGCCGGTCAACAGCGCGGTGCTGCCGGCGTCGGTCGGCAGCAGCGGTCGCACCTGGGCCTCGCTGGTCGCGTTGTCGAGCACCAGCAGCGTCTGCCGACCCGCCAGCACCCGCTGCACCAGATCGCTCAGGTCCTCCGGGTCATCGGGCAGCGGGCCCGGCACCTCGGCGCGGCGCAGCAGCCGCACCATCGCCTCGGCCGCGGAGAGCGGACCTCGGCCAGGCGGGCCCAGGTCCAGGAAGATCCGGCCGTCGGGGAACACCTCGGCGCTGCGCCGCGCCGCCTCGACGGCCAGCGCGGTCTTGCCGACCCCGACCGGCCCGGCGATGGCCACGCAGCCGCCGGCCGGTGCGCGCCGCAGCAACTGCTCCACCTCGGCGAGCGCCGCGGCCCGCCCGGTGAACGCCGGGTCGGCCGCGGGCAGTCCGGCCGTCAGCGGGCGCGGCAGCGGCGGCCCCGGCGGCGCGGCGGTGGCCCGCCCCGCCGTCAACAACTGCGGGTCTGCGGTGAGGATGCGCTGGTGCAGGCGTTGCAGCGGCGGCCCGGGCTCGGTGCCGAGCTCATCGACGAGCGCGGCCCGCAACTCGGCGAAGACCCGTAGCGCCTCGCTCCGCCGCTCGGCCCGGAACAGCGCCAGCATCAGATGGGCGTGCAGCTCCTCCCGCAGCGGATGCTCGGCGACCAGTGCGCGCAACTCGGTCACCAGCTCGTGGTGGCGGCCCAACTGGAGGTCCGCCCTGATGCGTTGCTCAAGGGCGGCGATGCGTATCTCGCCCACCCAGGCCACCGCCCCGCCGAGCAGCGCGCCGTGCGGAATGCCGGCCAGCATGGGGCCGCGCCACAGCGCCAGCGCCCGCCGCTGGAGGTCGGACGCCGCGGCGAAGTCCCCGCGGTCCAGCGCCCTGCGCCCCCGCTCGTGCAACTCCTCGAAGTCGCACAGGTCGATCTGGCCCGGCTGCGGCCGGAGCACGTACCCCGGGCTCTGGGTGACCAACGTCGCACGCCCGGACCGCGGATCGGCCGCCTGGAGGGTCTTGCGCAGGTGCGACACGTACACCTGGATGGTGGCGGTCGGGGTGCGCGGCGGGGAGCCGCCCCACAGTTCATCGGCCAGTGCGTCGACGGACACCACCCGGTCGGCCCGCACCAGCAGACTGGCCAGCACGATACGGAGCTTGGCTGCCCGTGGCGTCAGCACCTGCTCCTCGGGCGGCTCGCCCGTCACTTCCAACGGGCCCAGTATCCGGAACCTCATCCCGCCCCGTGTTTCCGCCCGTTGAGCCGACCGGTTCAGCGGGCCAGCCAGTGACATGGTCAGTTCGGACACCGTCCCCGTGCCCGAACCGCTTCACCATAGGTCCCGTGCTGCACCGCGCGTGAGGTGGGCCCGCCCCCTAAGCGGCCCTTAAGCCGCCGGACCTAAGTACTGCTTAAGCTCGCCCCTCGACCATCGGAGCCCGTCAGCGCGGCACGGGCCGTCGCTGGCCGCCGAGCTGAGCCGATGCGGGAGGGGGCGTGGTGCCGAAGCCGTCGCGCGTCCCCGGCCGTCGCCGCACCGGCCGGCGAAGAGCGCGCGCCTGACGTCGCGGACCCTCCCCGGGGCGCTGCGCGGCGGTGCCCCGCCGGGAACGATTCCGGCCCGGCGGTCATCCTTTCTGGCGTATCCGTACGCTGTGGCGACCTGCCCGTCTGCCATCTGACCCTTGGAGGAGTGCCATGACGGCCGCCGAGAGCCCCAGACCGGGACCGCCGCTCGGCGTGCCCATCGAGGTCGTCGGCGAGGACCGGGGCTGGGACCGGGTGCGCGCCGAACTCCGGTCGGCCGGCTCCGTACTGCTGCACGCGCGTCTGGCCGAGTGGTACCCGGGCGTCTCCTCCACCGCCGAACTCCGGTCCCTGCTCGGCGACGACTGGTCCTGCTACCTCTCGCTGGCCCACCCCGACCTGCGGGTCCAGCACGCGGCGTCGCGGATGCTGCTGAAGCACGCGGCACGGGTGGTGTGCCATGACGGTCGGGGCAGCAGCGAACTCGGCTACGGGCCGACCGGCCGCCCCTACCTCCGCGGCTGCGACGAGATCGACATCAGCCTCAGCCACGCGGACGGGCTGATGGTGGTGGGGCTGACCACCCGCGGGCTGATCGGCGTGGACGTGGAGCGCGCCGACCGACAGGTCTACGGCAAGGGCCTGGGACGGCACATCTGTACCCCCTACGAGCTGGTGACCCTCTCCCACCTGCCCGAACGCGAACGCAACGGCAGCCTGATCCGGCTGTGGACGCTCAAGGAGGCGTACAGCAAGGCCATCGGGCAGGCGATGAAGTTCCGCTTCACCGAGTTCGGCTTCGCCCCGGACGGCGGCCCGGTGCGGGTGCAGCGCCCGGACGGCAGCCTGGGCGACAGCGATGAGTGGGCGTTCAGCTCGGTGGTGCTCGACAGCGGGTACCGGGTCAGCGCCGCCGTCTTCGACGCCTCCGCGGTGCGCGGCGGGCGGGAGTGGGCGGCGGTGGCGGCGCCCGGCGGCCTGGCGGACCCGACGGGGCGGCCCATCCCGCGCTCCGACGACCCCGCACCGGGCCCGCTGCCTTGAGGCGCGTACCGCTGCCGTACGCCTCCGGTACGGCTAGAAGTCCTGGACGACCGTGGCGGTCGCCTCCGCCACCCGTCGCCCGTGCTGGGTGAGGGTGACGGTGACGGGCACCGAGGGGCGCTGGCCCGCGTCGCGGCCGAGTCGCCCGGGGACCGCGGCGCAGACCACGGTGAGTTGCGGCTCGGCCCGGGCGCGGAAGAGCACCCGGGAGGAGGCCACGGTGGTACGCGACGGCGCAAGCCCGTAGGTGCGCCCGGCCGCCAACAGCGCCGTCTGGCGCATCGCTTCGAGGAGCAGCATCCCCGACAGGTGCGCACCGCCCTCGGCGGCGAAGACCCGGTGGTAGGTGCTGGCCAGCAACTGGGTGACGAACCGTCCGTACGTGGACTCCGTCGGCTCGCTCACCACCACGTTCGCCGGGCTGCCGCGCCCGACCTCGGCTGCCTCCGCCGGCCGTTGCGGCGCGAGCGGCCCGAGGTCGTCCTCGCCGCCGCCACCGTCCCCGTGGTCATCGCCGGCCCCGCTACCCCCGCCGCATGGGCCGCCCCCGCTGTCCGCGCCGTCCGCGAGGGCGGCGGCGATGGCGGTGACGCCGGGGGCGCCGCCGGTGTGGGCCGTGGTGGTGGGGCCGGGGACAGCGGTGATGCCGGCGGTGTGCGAGACGCCGGCGGTGGCTGGGGAGTTGGGGAGAAGGGGCCGACCGGTGCTGCTGGTCGGGCCGGTTGGACCAGTGGGACCGGTCGGGCCGGTTGCCCGGGGCGGGCCGGTCCTGTCGGGCCGTTCGGCCACCCGGGGCGGTGGCGCCGCGCCCTGGCCCGGGTGGTGGAGCGGGGAGTCGGGCGGCAGGAAGGCGAGGCTGGCGGTGCCGGTGGCGCAGCTCACGCCGTCGATGGCCAACTCGCTGTGCAGGGCCACGCCGCGCGGCACGCCCCGGAGCACGTCGGTGGGCCGGGCCCGTAACTGCACCGTCAGATCGGAGCGGCCGGGGCCGGCGCGCCAGCCGGCGACGTCCGTGACGCTCAGCCCGAGCCGGGCGAAGACCGCGCGCCGCTCGCCCGGCAGGCCGAAGTACTGGTGCCCGATGAACTCCCCGACCTGTCGGGCCAACTCCGCGGCGCCCTGCACGTCGTGGAAGTGGTCGGGGCCGTCGTTGAACAGCGGGTGCCCCAGCGGCGTCTGGGTGACCAGGACGAATTCCTCCTCGCCGCTGGACGGCGCGTCCAGGAGGTAGTGGTCCCAGGTCCGCGGGCGGTGGATGAGGTGGCTGGCCGTGCCGTCGACCGCGGGCCAGGCAGCGGTCCGGCCGGCGGCACTGTCCCCGCGCATGACGCTCCCTGGGCCGACGAAGGAGTGGACCGCGGCCCGCCGAGCGGAACCGGCCGACCTGCGGCCATGCTGCCATCCGCCGTCCGGCGCCCGGCAGGGGCCCCCGTCCGCGGCCCGGCACGGGGACCCGTCCGGAGCCAGGGCCCGCGGCCCCCGCGGGCAGTTCCTCCCGCGCCCCGCGCCCGCGACTCCCGCGTCCGGTGCCCCGCCTGCCGAGCCGCGTACGGGGCCGCCCCTGTTCGAGGCAGAGTGGCTCAGACCGTGTCCTGGGGGTAGGACAGCAACTTGGAGAGTGCCGCGTTGGCGCCGGCCTGGAAGCGGCTGGTGGCCTCCAACTCCTCCATGATCTCGGCGATGTGACGTCGGCAGGTCCGTACCGACATGCCCAGCCGGCGCGCGACCATCTCGTCCTTGTAGCCCTCCGCCATCAGCCGCACGATGGACCGCTTGAGGTCGTCGGTCACCGGGTCGGACTCGATGCTGCCGAGGTGGAAGGGGGTGGCACCGCGCCAGAGGTGTTCGAAGACCGAGCAGAGGAAGGCCACCAGCGTCGGTTCGCGCACGATGGCCGCGCCCGGCTCCCGCCCGACGGGCTTGTGCTCGGGCAGGAAGACGACCTCCCGGTCGTAGATGATCATGCGGTCGATGACTTCTTCGCTGGTCCGCAGCTCGCCGCCGTGCTCGATCAACTCCCGGACGAAGGACCGGGTGGCCAGGTCGGTACGGGCGGAGTGCTGGTAGACGGTCCGCATCCGCACCCCGCGGTCGAGTATGCCGAGGGAGACCTTGCGGGCGGCGCTGAGGATGTGGGCCGGGCGGGCGCCGCCCGGTTGCACGGTCAGCACCTCGCTGCGACAGCGTTCGCTGAGCTCGTCGAGGAGCGACTGCACCGTCGCCACGTCCGAGACCACGTCGAACGCTTCCATGCGGTTGCGTTCGCGACGGCCGTCGTAGTACGCGGGGGTCAGCGACAGCATCTGGGCCCGTACTTCGGTGACCGCGTGCTGGAGGTCGCGGATCTGGTTCTCGGCCGACCCCACCAGCTCCACCGCTGCCGCGTCGGGGCTGACCGGGACCAACAGGTCGGCGTCGCCCGGGGTGGGGTGCAGCAGGCAGAGCAGGCCGAGGACCCGCTCGATGCGCGCGGCTTCCTCGGGCGAGATGCGCAACTGCTGGGCGATCTCGTGTCGGTTGAAGCGGCCGAGCTGCACCGCTTGGCGGTAGGCTGCCGCGCTCATGTCGTCCAGCTCCGCGAATGGCGGGTCGGAACCGATGGTTGCCGACATCCCCGTGCTTCCCCCTTCTGCCGAGCACTTGCTGCCTTGCAACTTTAAGTCATCGGCATTTCCTTGGAAATGCCTCGAAGCGTTGGGCCCGGTGAGGCTGCCGCTCGGCAAGCGTGTACTGCCCATCACGGTGCGTGCCGTACACGCCAGAGCAACGTCAAAGCTTCCTCCCTAGAAGGAAAAGGAAACTCTCCCGCGCTAATCTTGTGACCGTCAAGGTCTGTCGGTGGCTGGTGCCTTGAGTCGTGCAGTCTATGGCTGACCTTGGTCCCTGCCCCGGTCCCGAGCGGAGGAAAGAACGTGAGCACCACTTCGACGCACCCGACGATTCCGATGATCTTGTCGACGGCTCTCCGTGACCCGATCTGGGCCGGCTGAACTAGCGTTTGAGCACGTCAGAGCGGTTTCCCTGACGTCAATCCACGGCTGCCTGGTAGCCGACGGCGGGTCCTCGCCTTCCTTGGCGGGGGCCCGCCGTCGCGCTGTCGTGTTACTCGGCAGTCGCACCGTAAGGCTTCACACAAGGTGACGCGGGGCTCTCGACGGCGGCCGTTACGGGGTGTAATGCCGGGGGGTTTGGTGGAGGTGTCGCGGAGGATCGATATAGCCGCGAAAAGTGAGCGTGCCATCGGGGCGATATCGCCATGGATACCCGCCGAAATTCCATACGGCAATCTCGATTATTTGTTCGCTGTATAACAGCGAGGTGACCCGACGTGTAGTTCCGTACGGCGCCGCGCTCGGGGCGATGAAAAAACCGGGGAGTAGTCGGTCGCCCGGGGTTCCCATGGGCGGGGTGAAGCGGAATCTGTTGTTCGGGGAAAGGGTTCGGTCGGGTCCCGTGGCGGGTGCTCGATTCAACGGGCGTGGACTTGGTCATCTCTTGGTTGGCTCTTGGGGGTCGCTTGGTGGGCGCATTTGCTGCCTGCTGCCGCCGTTCGGCTCGGTCGGGGGTTGGCGAGAATGCGCGGGTGGTCGTCCGCGGCGGCGGTCGCGGGAGTGTGCAAAGCGGGGCGATGGGGCGTCAGGAGTGGCGAGAGGTGCCGGGTGTGACACGCCGGGCGGGTGTGCAGGGTCCGTGGGGGTGTGGTGCCGGATGGGGAAAGCGCGGGTGGCCTGCGATCCACGCGCCCCGAAGCAAACGCTTGTGGCCGAGCGCCCGTCCGTGCCCGTTCCGCCGGCCGGAGCGGCGCCCGTGCTGGTGGGGGCGGGTGCGGCCGGCCGGACTCGGCGGCCGGCCGGCCGGGACGCCGGGTGATACGGCCTGGGCGGTACGGGCCGGCGCCAGCCGGCCGGCGGCGAGCAGCGGGACGACACGGGGGCTGGGGGCGCGGCAAGTGCTGCCTGCTGTCCGGAAGTTGTCATCCGCAAATGCCAGGAGCGCCACCCCTTTCGGTGGCCATGGAGTGGTCGCCGGCGAGATCTGTCCGAAGTCCGCAGGGGGCGCGACCGGATTCCCGGCGGCCACCGCGGGGGCGCGCGCCGGGATTCAGGGGGTGACTTCCCGGACCGGTCGTGTATTCAGGTCGTCATTTGATCGAGACCCGATCGAAATTTGAGGGGCGGCGATCCGGATTCCCTCATTTCCCTTCCCGGGTCGTGCGCTCGCGGGGCAGGTTGTTCCAAAGAAGGAATCGCTCAGCGGGTCGACCCGCGCCCGCAGGAGTGATGCGCATACGGGCCGTGTGCGTCCATCAACTGTCTGTGGAATATGCCACTCCGCTGCGGAGTGTCGCCGTCCGGCGCCCCCGCAGCGGTCACGCACGGGCACCGCCCAGCAGGCGCGAGCCGCCGCGCCCGCATCCCGCGCCCGACCGGGCAACCACCCGGGCGCACGCACGGGTGACGCCGCCGCCGTCCCTTTGACGGGGTCACCCGCACCCGTCCCCGGCGATCGGTCAGACCCCGCCACACCCGCCCTGGGCAGGGGCGATGGCGCGCAGCGGCCCATCGCCGCCGCGGTAGCGGTAGCGCTCTGGGGGGCGGGCGAAACCCTTAAGTGCGCCGGTCGCGCCCCCATCCATCGATAGGTGTGCCCCCTGTTCGCATGGTGGACGCCGCCACACTCCCCGACCACGCCCGGTACGCCTGCGACACGGGCTTCGGCGAACGGCGCGGGGCGTGTGGGTGCTCGGCTCTAGGGGGCGCGCGCCGCGGAGATGAGGGGTAGGGCGCCCTTGGCCGGCTCCCACCCCCGTGCGATGGTGAGGAACGATCGCGCCCCGTTCCCCGGGGCGCGGCTCGGGCATGACGGACGACGCCCGGCAGGGCGGGGGCGGCGGGGCGGCTGCGGCGCGGTGCCGCGCATCGGCCGACCTCGACGGCGTGGAGGGAGGGGAGCATGCGGCCTGGCCCGCAAGACGAGACCCAGCACACCCGACTCTGGCCCACCACGCATCCCGTCCGGATCGCCTTCGGCGGGGCCCAAGCGTGGTTCGCCTCCACGGGGACCCCTATGCGGATCGCCCCCGCTGCGCTCCCCGTGCCGGCCGTCCCTGGGGTGGCCCTCCCGCCCGCTGCCCCCGCGCGTCGGACGGCCTCGCGGGGAGCGGCCGACCGCCCCCGGTTCAGCGGGGCGCCGGGCCCGTCGCTGACAGCGCTTTCCCCGGCCCCGCGCGCGACGCCGGCCGAATGTGCCACCGCCACCTGCGATCTGACCCCGTGGCCGCCGCACCGCTCGCCGGGGCCCGTACCGCAAGGGCCGGTGCCCGCCCGGCCCGCCACCCGCGGCACCCGACGGGCCCCGGTCCACCGCCTCGCGCCGGCGACGGGCGCCGGCCGCTGCACGCGCCCGGCTCCGGTGCTGCCCGCCGTCGCCCCGATGCCGGCCACCCGGGCGGCGCGGGCGCTGCTCCCGATATCCGCGGCGCGGTCACGATGCGTGGCCCGCGCCGCTCTGCCGCCGACCGCACCAGGTCGGCGCACCACGTTGCGTATGGTTGCCGCACGCTCGGCAGCCGTCTGATCGTCTCGGCGGTTCCGTTTCCGCGGACATCTGCTGACGACACCTGGCCACAACCGCCGCGCCGTCCGCAGTGCACGGCGCTCACCAGCGGCAGTGGCCATCGATGCAGTTGTTGCCTGGCAACTTATGGACACCGGGGGGCGCCTCCGCGCTCCGTAGACTGAAGCCGTTCGCGGGAACGAATCCCACGCGGCGTGAGGGCGCACCTCCCGGCAGACCTGGTAGCAGGCGCGTCAAAAGCTATGAATTCACGGGGACTTGGGGTAACCATGGCTTTGATCGATCGGAGTATGGAACTCGACACGCTTGATGGCGCGATCACTGGATGCCTGTCCGGAAACTCCAGAATCGTGTTCGTTGAAGGTCCGGCCGGCTGTGGGAAGAGCGAGTTCATCGAGACCATCGCGGAGCGCGCCGAGGGCCTGGGCGCCACGCTGCTGCGCGCGGTGGGATCGCGCTCTGAGCGCACCGTCGCACTCGGCGCCCTGCGCCAACTCATCACCAGCGCCCCCGTCGACACCCTGCCGCAGATCGCCCCGCCCACCCCGGACGTCCCGGTGCGGGTCGAGGCCATGCAGGAGTTCTGCGCGGCCCTGCGCCGACTGAGCACACAGACGCCCGTCGTGCTGTGCGTGGACGATCTGCAACACGTGGACGACGCCACCCTCCAGTACCTTCTCTACGCCGCGCGGCGCACCCGCTCCGCGCGCATCCTCTTCGTCCTCGCCGAATCCCTCCACGAGCACACCAGCGACCCCGTCTTCAGCACCGAACTGCTGCGCCTGCCCCACTTCGAGCGGCTGCGGCTGGAGCGCCTCGACCGCTCGGGCGTCGCCCAACTCGCCGCGAGCTACCGGGGCTTGCCGCAGGACCAGGACTTCATCGACGGGCTCCACGCGGTCAGCGGCGGCAACCCGCTGCTGCTGCGGGCGCTGGTGGAAGAGCGCCGGGCGGCCGAATCGGCGGGCCGGACGGCGGAGTTGAACCCGGAGTCGGGCGGCCCCTTCACCCAGGCCGTGCTCACCTGCCTGCACCGCGGCGGGCCGGCGACGGTGCGGCTCGCGGAGGCGCTCGCGGTGCTGCGCGAGGCCAGTACGGTCGAGTGCCTGCGCCGGCTCCTCGACATCGGGGCCGCCGCCGCGTCGCAGACCGTGCACGCGCTCAACGCCGCCGGCATCGCCGAGGGCTGCGGCTTCCGCCACCCCTCCGTACCGGCCGCGATCCTGCACGCCATGGACCCGGCGGCGCGGGCCGCGCTGCACCGGGACGCGGCACAGTTGCTGCACGACATCGGCGCGCCGAGCCCCGCGGTCGCCGGCCACCTGCTGGCCGCCGACGAGGTGGCCGAGCGCTGGGGCGTCGCCGCGCTGCGCGACGCGGCCGAACAGGCGCTGGCCGAGGACGACGTGGCGCAGGCCGTGGCCTGTCTGACCCTCGCCCACCGGGCCTGCGACGACGACCAGCGGGCCAGCGCCATCAAGATCAGGCTGGCCGCCGTGACCTGGCGCGTCGACCCGTGCGCGGCCGAGGAGCACACCGCCGTACCGCTGGCGGCGCTGCGGGCCGGCCGGCTCGGCGAGACGCACCTGCCCGCCCTGGCCCGACTCCTGGTCACCCAGGGGCGGGTGGACGAGGCGGCCGAGGTGTTGGAGCGGCTGGCCGCCGCGCGCAGCGAGGGCAACTCCCCGTCGGCGGACGCGGTCCGCGGCAATCTGCTCGGCGCTCAGTTCGGCCACGGGCCGGCGGGCGGGGCGCGGGCCGTGGTCTCGATGTCCAAGGACGCCGAGGGGGCCGCCACGGTCACCCTCACCGAGGGCGTCGCGGCGCGCCCGGCGGCCGGCATGTGGGCCGTGCCGGTGGCCGCCGAGAACGAGGCGGCAGCGGCGTCGGCCGAGCGGTTCTTGCAGACCGCCGTGTTGACCGACACCACCATCGAACCCATCGGGCAGGCGCTGCGCACCCTGGTGCACGGTGACCGGCCCGACCGCGCGGTGCCCTGGTGCCAGTCCTTCCTGGACGAGGCGGACCGGCGCGGCGCCCCGGGCTGGAAGTCGGCCTTCGCCCAGGCCCAGGCCGTGATCATGGTCAGGCAGGGCAACCTGCGGGCCGCCGAGGAGTACGCCACGATGGCGCTCGACTGCCTGCCGGAGAAGAACGGCAGCGTCTTCGCCTGCGCCCCGCGCTCCGTGCTCATCTACACGGCCACCGCACAGGGCCGGCACGGCGCTGCGGCCCGGCAGCTCAACCACCCGGTCCCCGACGGCCTGTTCCGTACCGTCTACGCCCTGGGCTACCTGCGCTCCCGCGGCTTCTACCACCTGGCGACCAACTGCTTCCACGCCGCGCTGAGCGACTTCCTCGAAGTCGGCAGGCTCGCGCGACGCTGGGGCCTGGATCGGGCGGTCGTGGCGCCCTGGCGCACCGACGCGGCGGAGGCGCTGATCCACCTCGGCGACCGGCAGCAGGCCGAACAACTGGTCGCCGAGCAGCTCGCGATGGGCGACGCACGCAACGCCCGGGTGCGCGGCGTCTCGCTGCGGGTGCGGGCCGCGCTCGCCGAGCCCGGGCAGCGCCCCAGGCTGCTGGCCGAGGCGGTCGACGAACTGCGCAAGTACGGTGACCGGCTTGAGCTCTCCCGGGCGCTGTCCGACCTGGGCCAGGCGTTCCAGGCCGTGGGCGAGCCGGCGCGGGCCAGCATGGTCACCCGGCGCGCCTGGCACCTGGCCAAGGAGTGCGGCATCGAGACGGTGCGCGAGCGCCCGGTGCCGGGCCACCACCCACGGGCGGTGCCCGCGCAGGAGGACCCGCTGTGGGCGGCCGACCCTGACGTGGACGCCAAGCTCAGCGACTCCGAGAAGCGGGTGGCGGTGCTCGCCGCGTACGGCTACACCAACCGGGAGATCGCGCTGAAGCTGTACGTCACGGTGAGCACCGTCGAGCAGCACCTCACCCGGGTCTACCGCAAGTTGAACATCACCCGGCGCCAGGAGTTGCCGATGAACCTCCAGCTCAGCATGGCCGAGATCGCCTGACGGCCCGGTGTTGCGACCGGGGTAGGCCGGGTGCCCCAACTGCCGCTGTGAATAGGGCAGTTGAGGGTCGACACTCGCCAGGGCCCGCGGTCTGGGACGCCTGTCAGTGGACGCCCGGTGGCCCCTGCGGTTCCCGCGGGGCCAGACCGATCAGCCGTAGACCCGGGGCGAGCGGCGCAGCGCTCCGTACGAGCAGTGCAGAGGCGAACAGACGACGGCGGGGCCGCTCCCTAGGGGCGGCCCCGCCGTCGTGTCCGCGGGGTGTGCCGCGCCGGTGGGCTGGGTGTGGCCCGGGGCGCGGATTGCCGGGCCGGCGCGACGCGGGTGGGTCGGCCGGGCCCGGCACATGGAGCGGATCAGCCGTAGGCGTAGAACCCGGAGCCGGTCTTACGGCCGAGGCGGCCCGCGTCGACCATCCGCTGGAGCAGCGGGGGAGCGGCGTACAACGGCTCCTTGTACTCGCCGTACATCGAATCGGCGATCGAGGCGACCGTGTCCAGGCCGATCAGGTCGCTGAGCTTGAGCGGGCCCATCGGGTGGGCGCAGCCCATCTCCATGCCGTCGTCGATGTCCTCGCGGCTGGCGATGCCGGACTCGAACATCCGGATGGCGGACAGCAGGTACGGGATGAGCAGCGCGTTGACCACGAAGCCCGAGCGGTCCTGGGCCCGGATGGCGTGCTTGCCGAGCACGCCCTGCACGACGGCCTCGGCGCGCTTGATGGTCTCCTCGCCGGTGGTCAGCGCGGGGATGACCTCCACCAGGCGCTGTACGGGCGCCGGGTTGAAGAAGTGGATGCCGACCACCTGGTCCGGGCGGGAGGTGGCCACCGCCAGCTTGACCAGCGGAATGGAGGAGGTGTTGGAGGCCAAGATGGCGTCCGGGCGGGTCACCACCTGGTCGAGCACCCGGAAGATCTCCGTCTTGACCTGCTCGTTCTCCACGACGGCCTCGATGACGAGGTCACGGTCGGCGAACTCCCCGAGGTCGGTGGTGAAGCTGAGCCTGGCGAGTGCCGAGTCCCGCTCATCGGGGGTGATCTTGCCCCGCTCGGCGGCCTTGCCGAGCGAGTTGGTCAGCCGGGTGCGGCCCAACTCCAGGGCCTCGCCCGTGGTCTCGGCGACCATGACGTCCAGACCGGAACGGGCGCACACCTCCGCGATGCCGGCGCCCATCTGGCCGCAGCCCACCACTCCGACGCGTTCGATGTCGGTCACATCGTGCCTTTCGCTGATCTTCATCGGCCGGCGGCGGACATTCCACCCCTGGCTTGTGGCACGGAGGGCTTCGCTGACCGCCTAGGCCACGACGGTACTCCGCGCCCTGCTGCACGCGGGCGGTCGGGGCGGGCATGCTGACCACACAGTGGTGTGATGCACGCAACAGCGAAGGGGTGACTGATGGGGCGCTTGGGGATGTGGGGTCGCCGGGGCTTTGCGGTCGGGGCGGCCGGGGTCGTCGCCGGGCTGTGGTCCGGCGGCGCCGCGGTGGCCGCCACCGCGGCCGGACGCGAAGGGCAGTGGCCCGGCGCGGCCGAGCCCGCCGGGGCCTCGGCGCGGGGCGCGGCCCGACACCGGGAACTGCGCGCGACGTGGCTGGCCACCGTCGTCAACCGGGATTGGCCGTCGAAGCCGGGACTGCCGGTTTCGGCGCAGCAGGCCGAGTTGACCGGACTGCTCGACGCGGCCGTCGAGCGGCGGCTGAACGCGGTGATCTTCCAGGTCAGGCCGGCTGCCGATGCGCTGTGGCCATCGCCGTACGAGCCGTGGAGCAGCTTCCTCACCGGGACGCAGGGCCGGGACCCGGGCTGGGACCCGCTGGGGTTCGCGGTGCGGGCCGCTCATCGGCGCGGCCTCGAACTGCACGCCTGGTGCAATCCGTACCGGGTCGCCAACCACCCCGACCCGAGCCGCCTGGTCCCCACCCACCCGGCGCGGGTGCACCCGGAGTGGGTCGTTCCGTACGGCGGGAAGCTCTACTACAACCCGGGGCTGCCCGAGGTGCGACGGTTCGTCCAGGACGCCATGTTCGACGCGGTCACCCGGTACGCGGTCGACGGGCTGCACTGGGACGACTACTTCTACCCGTACCCGGTCGCCGGCCAGACCTTCGACGACGACGCGGCCTTCGCCCGGTACGGGGCCGGCTTCCCGGACCGGGCGGCCTGGCGGCGCCACAACATCGACCTGCTGGTGCAGGAGACCTCCCGGCGGGTCCGGGCGCTGCGCCGCCGGGTGCACTTCGGGGTCAGCCCGTTCGGAGTCTGGCGGAACAAGGCCACCGACCCGCTGGGCTCGGACACCCGGGCCGGCGTGCAGACCTACGACGACCTGTACGCGGACACCCGCCGCTGGGTCCGCGAGGGCTGGCTCGACTACATCACGCCGCAGGTCTACTGGAACCTGGGCTTCGCCGCCGCCGACTACGCCACGCTGGTGCCGTGGTGGGCGCGGACCGTGGCGGGCAGCGGGGTGCGGCTGTACGTGGGCGAGGCCCTGTACAAGGCGGGCGACCCGGCCCAGCCGGCGCCCTGGCAGGAGGTGGCCGAACTCTCCCGGCACCTCGCCTTCGCACGGCAGTATCCGCAGGTCGCCGGGCACGCCTTCTTCTCGGCGAAGGAGGTGGCGGCCGACCCGTTCGGCGCCATGGCCCGCGTGGTCGCCGACCACTACCCGTCGCGGGTGCGGCCCCCGCGCTGAGCGGCGGGGGCTCCGCGGCCGGGGGGCTGGGGGCAGGGGCCGGTGGAAGCGGCCGTCAGCCGGTGGCCTCGTGTTCGTGCCGTACGACGGTGTCGGGGCCCGGGGACATCAGGGTTTCGTGGCCGTCCTCGAAGCGGACCCGGTACGGCGGGGTGCCGTCCGGGCCGAGGACCTCGACGACTTCCGCGACCCGGTCGTGCTGGCCCACGATCCTGCCGTGGACCAGCAGGCGGTCGCCTACGCTCGCTCGCATCTGCGCTGGCCTCCTGTTCTCAGCCCGGAGGGGCATGCGGTCCGTGGTGGCCAGTCTAGGTCCGCGGGGTGCGCGCGGCTCCTCGTCCGGGAGCTGCCGTGCGCCGCGGGCGGTAGGCCCGGCCGGTTGCCGGGGGAGCGGGCCCTGGCCTGCGCGGGAGGCGGGCGCCCGGCCGGTGTGGCGGGCCCGGCGGCCGGTCCCACCAGCCGGGCCGGGCGGCGCTGCCGGAGCCGGTGGCGCGGCTAGCTCCGGGCCCGTTGGGTGACGCCGATGCAGACCAGGACGCCGAGCGCGGCCAGCGGCGCGGCCAGGGTGAGGTGTTCCCCCAGCAGGAGTACGGACCACACCAGGGTCAGCAGCGGCTGGGCGAGCTGGAGCTGGGAGGCCCGGGCCACCCCGATGACCGACATGCCGCGGTACCACACGTACAGGCCCACGAACTGCGAACCCGCCGCCAGCCACAGCAGCCCGGTCACGGACTTCACGGTCAGGCCGACCGGCTCCAGGGCCAGCGCCAGCACGGCGCCCACGACGGCCAGCGGCAGACAGCCGACCAGGGCCCAGCCGATCACCTGCCAGCCGGGCATGTCGCGCGCCAGCCGGCCGCCCTCGGTGTAGCCGGCGGCGCAGATCACCAGCGCGCCGAAGAGGTAGAGGTCGGCGCCGGTGGGCCGGCCACCGCTCTGCTGGACGGCGAAGCCGACCACCACGGCGGCGCCGACCAGCGCCGCGGCCCAGAACAGCGGCGAGGGCCTGGACCCGGTACGGACGACGGCGTACGCGGCCGTGGTGAGCGGCAGCAGGCCGACGACGACCGCGGCGTGCGAGGTGGAGGAGGTCTGGAGGGCCAGCGTGGTGAGCAGCGGGAAGCCGATCACGGTGCCGGCGGCGACCACCGCGAGCGCCGGCCAGTGGCGCCTGTCCGGCGGCGGCACCCGCAGCCACAGCAGGCAGCTACCGGCGAAGAGGGTGGCCAGCACGGTCCTGACGGTGACCGTGGACCACGGGCCGAGTCCTTCCAGGGACCAGACGGTGGCGGGAAAGGTGAGCGAGAAGGAGGCGACGGCCAGGGCGGCGAACAGGGTACCGAGCCGAGCGCTGCCCGTGCCGCCTGCGGCGTCGCCGGTGCCGGGGCGGCTCGGGGCGCTGGGGGTGGCGGCGGTGCCGGAGCCCGCGGCGGGGGCGGAGACGGTGCCGGCAGCGATGCCGGCAGTGGTGCCGGAGCCCGTAGCGGCGCGGGCAGCAGCGCCCACCGCAGCGCCGACAGTGGATTCGGGCACGGTGCCGGCGGGTGTGCGGGCAAGGCGGCCCGGGGCGATGCCCGCAGGAGCGTCGGCGGGGGACGTGACGGCGCGGTCGGCGGTCGACGTCGGGCGGGGGGTGGCGCCGGGCACCGCTATCGGGCCGGGAACGGTAGCGCTATCGTCTGCTCTCATGCATGAGCGTAGCAGTGTGGCCGAATTGGCTGGGGTTCTGCGGGCCGAGCTCCAGCGCTACTCACCTGGTGAGAAGCTGCCGTCCAGCCGGGACCTCGTCGCCCGGCACCGGGTCAGCCCGGTGACCGTCTCGCGCGCCCTGGCCCTGCTGGCCGCTGAGGGGCTGGTGGTGACCCGGCCGGGGGCGGGCGCGTTCCGGGCCGAACCCGCGGCGCGCACCGGCGGCGACGGCCGCACCGGCGACACCTCCTGGCAGGAGGTCGCGCTGTGCGCCCCGGCATCGGCCGATGCCGTACCGCGCACGGTGGACGCCTCCGGCATCCTCGCCACGCTCGCCGCCCCGGCCACCGACATGATCGAGCTCAGCGGCGGCTATCTGCACTCGGCGCTGCAACCGGAGCGGGCGCTGTCCGTGGCCCTGGGACGGGCCGGGCGGCGGCCCGGGGTCTGGGACCGGCCGCCGATCGACGGGCTGGCCAAGCTGCGCGCCTGGTTCGCCCGCGAGATCAGCGGCCCCACCGGCCGGCTGACCGCGGCCGACGTGCTGATCACCGCCGGCGGCCAGAGCGCCCTGAACACCGCGCTGCGCGCGCTGGCCGCGCCCGGGGCCCCGGTGCTCGTCGAGTCGCCGACCTACCCCGGGCTGCTGGCGGTCGCCCGCGCCTCCGGGGTGCGGCCGGTGCCCGTACCGATGGACGCCGACGGGGTGCGTACCGACCTGCTGGCCGAGGCGTTCCAGGCCAGCGGCGCGCGGGTGTTCGTCTGTCAGCCGCTGCTCCAGAACCCGACCGGCACGATGCTCAGCGAGCAGCGGCGGGCCGAGGTGGTGCGGGTGGCGCGGGCGGCGGGCGCCTTCGTCATCGAGGACGACTTCGCCCGCAGGCTGGCCCACGAGGACGCCCCGGAACTGCCCCGCACACTGGCGGCCGACGACCCGGACGGCACGGTCGTGCACGTCTGTTCGCTGACCAAGGCCACCTCACCCAGCCTGCGGGTCGGTGCACTGGCCGCCCGCGGTCCGGTACGCGACCGGCTGCGCGCCATCCAGGTGGTGGACAGCTTCTTCGTACCGTGGCCGCTCCAGGAGGCCACGCTCGAATTCGTCGGCTCGCCGGCCTGGCCGCGCCATCTGCGGGCCGTCGCGGCCGAGTTGCGCCGCCGCCGCGAGACGCTGGTGAGCGCGCTGGCCACCGAACTCCCCGAACTACCCCCGGCCCGGGTGCCACCCGGCGGCTTCCACCTGTGGCTCACGTTGCCGTCCGGCGTCGACGAGGCGGCGGTGGTACGGGCGGCGCTGCGCGCGGGAGTCTCGGTCGCACCCGGCCGCCCCTCGTACGCGGCCGAACCGCCGGGTCCGCGGCTGCGGCTGTCCTTCGCCGGAGTGGCGGGCCCGGCCGAACTGGTGGAGGGCGTACGGCGGTTGCGCACGGCGTTCACGGGGTGCTGAGTGCCGCGCCGGTCGTGCCGAAGGGGGAGGGTGCTGAGGCGGGCCTGTTGCGGGCCGGCCCGGGCCCGGCGGGCGCTCGTGGGGAGCGTTCAGCGTCCGGCGGGCGCGGTCAGGAAGTCGGCTACCACCGCGCGGAAGGCCGCCGGATCGTCCACCCACGGCCAGTGGCCGCAGCCGGGCAGCACTGTGACGTGGGCCGCGGGGCAGCAGTCGGCGAGCAGCCTGGCCGGCGCGGTGCCGGCGATCCCGTCGTGCGAACCGGCGACCGCCAGCAGCGGGGTGCGGAGCGTACGCAGTCGCGCCACCCGCTCCGACTCGCCCGCCACGGCCGCGTAGAAGGCCGGCCGCAGCCAGTCCGGCGGCACCGGATGCCGGGTGCCGGCCGTGTGGTGGGCTCGCGCGGCGTCCGACCAGGAGCCGTACCCCCATCGCGCGGCGCCGGCCGCCGCGGCGGCAGCGGCGTCCGGCCGGCGGTCCAACCGGGCCCGCAGCGCGGCGAGTTCGCCCTCGTCGGGCTCCCTGGCCAGCCGCCCGGCGGGGGTCACCAGGACCAGCCGGCGCACCCGCGTCGGATGCCGCAGCGCGAACTCCAGCGCCGTCAGCGTCCCCGCCGAATGGGCCAGTACGTCGACCGCGGCCAGGCCCAGCGCGTCCACCAGCGCCAGCACGTCGCGGGCCTGGGCGGCGAAGCCACAGCCGGCGCGGCCGTCCGGGACCGCGGAGCGGCCGGCGGCCCGCCCGTCCAGCCGGATCAACCCGCGGTCCAGCGCCAGCCCGCCGAGGTCGCCGAACCCCCGCCCGTCGGCCCCGGGACCGCCGGCGAGACAGACCAGCGGCGGCCCGGCACCGACCAGGGAGTAGGCCAGGCTGACGCCGTCGTAAGAGGTGAGATGGGGCATGGGGGGAGTCTCGCCGGTCGTCGCCGGCCGCGGTACGCACTTCGCGACGGGTGAACGGGACCGGGAGCGGTCGGGAGCGGCCGGGGGACCCCGAGGAAGAAGGGGGCGGGACGACGGAGAAGGGGGCGGGACGGCAAGGCCGCGCCGGGACCGAGCCGCGCCGGTTCGAGAGCGGGCCGGGGTCGGCTCAGGCCGGGGTCCAGTCGGGTCGGCGGCCGGTGCGGCCCAGGAGTTGGTCGAGCGGCGGGGCGTCGGCCGGTACCGTCACCGGCGGGCCGAACAGCCCGTCGCCCGGGTCGGCGTCGTCCGCCGCCGGGGCCTGGGCCACGAACGTCAGACAGGCGGCCACCAGCGCGGGTTCGGCCGTGAACGGCTGACCGGTGGCGCGGGCGACGTCCCAGCCGTGCACGGTCAGCTCGTTGAGCGCGACCAGCCCGGCGACCTCGCCCGGCAGGTCGACGCCCCCGGCGCGCGTCATGCCCTGCCAGGCGTTTGGACTGCGCCAGGCCTCGGCGAGCGCGGCCAGCCGCCGGGGCAGCCGCTCCCGCCAGTCGGGCCCGAGCCGGCCGGCATCGCCCGAAGGACCGGCGGAACCCAGGGCGTCGAAGTCCTTGGCCGCGGCCAGCGCGAAGGCGTGGGCCAAGCCGTCGACGTGGTCGATGAGGTCGCCGAGCGCGTAGCGGGCACATGGCGTTGGGGCGCCGAGCTCATCGTCCGAAACGGAGCTGAGCAGCGCCGCCATCCGGTCTGCGGCCGGGCCGAGGTCGGGGCGGTCGGAGGGCACGGACACGGGAGCTCCTCGGGTGTGCGGGGGCGTGTGCCGGGGCGGCGCACGGGGCGATTCTCACCGCTGCGGCGGCCGTACGAGTTGATCCGGGCCGCGCGGGGCGTGGGTGTCGCGGGCCGCGGGCCGCGGGCCGCGGGGCTGCGGGGTCGCTGGCGATGCGGGCGCCGTGCCCCCCCCGTACGGCGGAGGATGGGTACGGAGCCGTACGGGGCACGGGCGCCGAGCGGGACGGGGGCGCGGCCCGGGCCCGGGCCGCAGCCGCGGGGCGAGGGCCCTGGAGGGGTCCTGACGGGCGCCGCTAGCATCGGAGGAGCGCTCATCCGCGGAGCGCCGTCCAGCGGGCACGCCGCCGGTGAGGCAACCGCGGCGCAGCCGTGTCCGCTCCGCAGACAGGGGAGGCGCCGTGGTGGGTATCGAGTCGGGGATGACGCCGCAACAGGTGGTGGCGGTGCTCGGGCCGCCACTGGACTTCCTCGACATGCTGGCCCTGGTGGGCCCGGCGTCTGGGACCGGCCAGCACGGCGCGGCGGCGGACAGCCGACTGCGTGACCGGTGTTGGTGGCTCTACCGGGACGTACCGCGGCCCGGCGTGGAGATCAACGTGAGCTTCCGCGGCGGCCGGGTGGTCGAGGCCAGGGCGCGCCCGTACGACCGTTCCGCCTACAGCGTCTTCCGGCACGACTGGGCGCGGGCGCCCATGCTCGACGAGATCGCCGCGGTGGAGCGCGCGTTGCCCGACGGTCGGCTCACCGGCCGGCCCGGCTGGCGGGTGCTGGCCGACGAGCCGGCCCTGGAGTTCGCCCTCAGCTCGTACGCGTACCCGGCCGAGCCCGATGACGTGGGGCGGGCCGCCCGCAGGTTCGGGCCGGTCGACGTGGTGGTGAGCCTGTTCGACGTGGCCGAGCCGGAGCGGATCCGCGCCATGATGCGCGACGGCTACGTGGCGGAGTTGCACGCCCTCGCCGACAAGCTCGGCCTGCTGCCCCGCCGCCTCGACCTCGCGCACTGGGTCATCGGCCGCTCCCCCGACGGCGGCGCCACGGCCCACCTGTCCTTCCTCCCCGCCGACGCCACCATCGCGCCGCACTACCCCAGGGCGCTGCTCGGGCCGGGAGAAGGGTCCGCCGGGGGAGTGGGGTGAGCGTGATGACCGGCGCCCGGCGGGGCACGGGCCGGGCGCCGGTGCCCCGTCGTGCTCCGCCGTCGCCCCCGCCGGCGCTGCTGAGCGCCTGCCGTTCAGGGCCGTCCGGCCCGGCCGGGAATCGCTGTCAGTGCGACCGGCTACGTTCAGCGGACGGCACGGACAGATCTTCCTGCGTTCGAACGGGCCTGGCTCCGGTGCGAGTCGTGACTCCGTCCGAACTCGCCCGCTGATCACGCCATCCTGCGGAGCTCACGGCGCGGGCGTCACGATCAGCGAGATGTTGTGGCCGCCGAAGCCGAACGCGTTGGCGAGCGCCGCAGGGACAGGGCCTCGACGTGGTGCGCCCCGCACCACGTCGAGCGCGATGCCGGGGTCTTGCACGTCGAGGTTCTGAGTGGCGGGAACGACCCCGTCGCGCACCGCGAGGACGGCGGCCAGTGCGCCGAGCGCGCCCGCGGCCCCGAAGAGGTGGCCCGTCATCGACTTGGTCGCGGTGACCACCGGGTGGTCGCCCAAGGCCTCGGTGATCGAGCGGGCCTCCACCAGGTCGCCCACCTGGGTGCCGGTCGCGTGTGCCTGCACATGGGTGATGTCCCGCGGCGCCAGCCCGGCCGCGGCCAGCGCCAACCGCATGGCCCGCGCCTGCCCCTCCGGGTGACCGGCCGTGATGTGGTGCGCGTCGGATGTGATGCCGGCGCCGACCAGCGACGCATGGGCCCGGGCGCCTCGGGCCGCGGCGAACGCGGCGCGCTCCAGGACCAGCAGGGCGCAGCCCTCGCCGATGACGAAGCCGTCGCGGTCGACGTCGAAGGGGCGGGACGCGCGCGTGGGCGCGTCATTGCACGTCGAATGCGCCTTCGCCTGCGCGAAGCCGGCCAGCGGCAGCGGACAGATGCACGCCTCCGTCCCCCCAGCCACCACCACGTCCGCCCGCCCGGCGCGGATCAGGTCCAGGCCCAGCGCGATGGCCTCGGCCCCGGAGGCGCAGGCACTGACCGGGGTGTGGGCGCCGGCGCGCGCCCCGAGCTCGATGCTCACCCAGGCCGCGGGCCCGTTGGCCATCAGCATCGGCACGGTGTGTGGGGAGACACGGCGTACGCCGGCGGCTTCGAGCACATCGTCCTGGCCGAGCAGGGTCAGGGCGCCACCGGTGCCGGTGCCCACCACCACGGCAAGCCGCTCGGGCGCCACCTCGGGGGCGCCCGCGTCCGCCCACGCCTCGCGGGCTGCGACCAGGGCGATCTGCTCACAGCGGTCCATCCGGCGAGCCTGCACCCGGTCCAGCACCGTGGTCGGTTCGACCTTCAACCGGCCCGCGATCCGCACCGGCAGCGTCTGCGTCCACTCCTCGTCGATCGGCCCGATCCCGGATTCGCCGGCCACCAGCGCGGCCCACGTCGCGGCCACGTCACCGCCGACCGGTGTCGTGGCACCGAGACCGGTGATGAGCACATCAGGGTTGTCAGCAACCATGCGTCAGCACACTCCTCTAGAGGAAACCTATAAACCCCCGAGCGGCCGTCGAGTGGCCGTCAGCGCCCGAGAGATTGCCTTGACGCCCATCTTGGTGGGATGAGTCGGCTGCGGCAGATGCGGCGAGGAGTGATTTCCAGGGAGAGAAATTTATGGGAAATAGCTAAGTGGGGTGCGCGTCTGGTCGTGGCACGGGGCCGCATGTCTCGGTCGTGCGTGCCCTGTCGTACGCGCCGTGCCCTGCGCATCCCGGGTGCACGGGGGTCGCCGTACGAGCCGCGCCGCACGCCGGGGCTGGATGCCGGATGGCCGGGACGCCCGGCCCGCACCCTACGAGGGCGAAACAGGCCACCGCTGCCTGGAGTGGCAGATCCGGACCTGATGGGGTCGGCAGCACCCCGGAAACGCCGCCGCCCCGGCTGGCGCGGGGCCGGCCGGGGCGGGGTGGGGCGATGTGAGTGGGGGAAGTGGCCGCGCGGGGCGGCCGTGGGGTGCGGACCGGCTTCGCCCCGCCGGTCCGTACTGGTGTTATGGGGCGACGGCCGGACCGGCCGTCGCCCCATAACACCGCGGGCTACGCGTTCACGCTCAGGCGAGCGACGCCAGCGCCTGGTTGAACGTCTGCGACGGGCGCATCACGGCCGCGGCCTTGGCCGGGTCGGGCTGGTAGTAGCCGCCGATGTCGGCCGGCGAGCCCTGCACCGCGATCAGCTCGGCCACGATGGTCTGCTCCTGCTCGGCCAGGGTCGCGGCGAGCGGGGCGAACGCCTTGGCGAGCTCGGCGTCCTCGGTCTGCTGCGCCAGCTCCTGGGCCCAGTAGAGCGCCAGGTAGAAGTGGCTGCCGCGGTTGTCGATGCCACCGAGGCGGCGGCTGGGCGACTTGTCCTCGTTGAGGAAGGAGGCCGTGGCGCGGTCCAGGGTGTCGGCGAGCACCTGGGCGCGGGCGTTGCCGGTGGTCTGCGCGAGCTGCTCGAAGCTGACCGCGAGCGCCAGGAACTCACCCAGGCTGTCCCAGCGCAGGTAGTTCTCCTTGACGAGCTGCTGGACGTGCTTGGGCGCGGAGCCGCCGGCGCCGGTCTCGAACAGGCCGCCGCCGTTCATCAGCGGGACGACGGAGAGCATCTTGGCGCTGGTGCCCAGCTCCAGGATGGGGAACAGGTCGGTCAGGTAGTCGCGCAGCACGTTGCCGGTGACCGAGATGGTGTCCTCGCCGCGGCGGATGCGCTCCAGCGAGAACGCGGTCGCCTCCTCCGGCGACTTGATCTCGATCTGGAGGCCGTCGGTGTCGTGGTCGGCCAGGTACGTGGTGACCTTGCGGATGAGGTTGGCGTCGTGCGCGCGGCCCTCGTCCAGCCAGAACACCGCCGGGTTGCCGGTGGCGCGGGCGCGGCTGACGGCCAGCTTGACCCAGTCGCGGATCGGGGCGTCCTTGGTCTGGCACATGCGGAAGATGTCGCCGGCGCCGACGGCCTGCTCCAGCACCACGTTGCCGTTGCCGTCGAGCGCCCGCACCGTGCCGGTGGTCGGGATCTCGAAGGTCTTGTCGTGGCTGCCGTACTCCTCGGCCTTCTGCGCCATCAGGCCGACGTTGGGCACCGAGCCCATGGTGGCCGGGTCGAAGGCGCCGTTGGCGCGGCAGTCGTCGATGACGACCTGGTACACGCCGGCGTAGCTGCTGTCCGGGATGACGGCGAGGGTGTCGGCCTCGTGGCCGTCCGGGCCCCACATGTGGCCGGAGGTGCGGATCATCGCGGGCATGGAGGCGTCCACGATGACGTCGCTGGGGACGTGCAGGTTGGTGATGCCGCGGTCGGAGTCGACCATGGCGAGCTCCGGGCCCTCGGCGAGCTCCGCGTCGAAGGACGCCTTGATCGCGGCGCCGTCGGGCAGCGACTCCAGGCCCTTGAGGATGCCGCCGAGCCCGTCGTTGGGGGTGAGGCCGGCGGCGGCGAGCGTCTGGCCGTACTCGGCGAACGTCTTCGGGAAGAAGGCGCGCACGACGTGACCGAAGATGATCGGGTCGGAGACCTTCATCATCGTGGCCTTGAGGTGTACGGAGAAGAGCACGCCCTCGGCCTTGGCGCGGGCGATCTGCGCGGTGAGGAACTCGCGCAGCGGCGCGACGTGCAGCACGGCCGCGTCCACGACCTCGCCGGCCAGCACCGGCACCGACTCGCGCAGCACGGTGGTGCTGCCGTCGTCGCCGGTCAGCTCGATGCGCAGGGCGCCGTCCGCGTCGATGATCACCGACTTCTCGGTGGAGCGGAAGTCGTCGCCGGTCATGTGCGCGACGTTCGTCTTGGAGTCGGCGGTCCAGGCGCCCATGCGGTGCGGGTGCGCCTTGGCGTAGTTCTTGACCGATGCGGGGGCGCGGCGGTCGGAGTTGCCCTCGCGCAGCACCGGGTTCACGGCGCTGCCCTTGACCTTGTCGTACCGGGCGCGGATCTCCCGCTCCTCGTCGGTCTGCGGGTCGTCCGGGTACTCCGGCAGCGCGTAACCCTGCTCCTTGAGCTCCGCGATGGCGGCCTTGAGCTGGGGGATCGAGGCCGAGATGTTCGGCAGCTTGATGATGTTCGCACCCGGCGTCTTGGCCAGCTCGCCCAGCTCGGCCAGCGCGTCGGCGATGCGCTGGCCCTCCTCCAGGTACTCGGGGAAGCTCGCGATGATCCGGCCCGCCAGAGAGATGTCACGGCTCTCGACGGTCACTCCGGCCGTCGAGGCGTAGGCCTCGATCACCGGCAGGAACGAGTACGTCGCCAAGGCCGGGGCCTCGTCGGTGTGCGTGTAGATGATGGTCGAGTCAGTCACCGGGTGCTCCGCTCCACGTCTGCAACATTGCTCGACATCAAGATATCTCGTGATCGACCCTCCCTCGACAGGACCCCGTCCGTGGGGCGGCCTGGCCGACGTTCCCCGGCCACGGGGCCGCGGCGGGGCCGCTCGGACAAGGGGGTGCGCTGGGGTGGGTCCGCTCATCGGGTGTGGGCGCGGTGGTCTGCCCTGCGGGCCGTGGGCGGTCGGTCTGCGCCCGGTGCGGGGCGGGGGCGCGCCCTTCCGGCCGGCCCCTGGCTGGGCGGTCCGATCCTCGGCCCGTGGCTGGGGTGGCTCCGCCCCGGTCCGTGGTCGGAGTGCGGCCCGGGGGCCGCGGGCCGCGCGCCCCCCGGCCGATCGCCGCGAACCCGCTCGCCCAGCCCGATCGCCGCGAACCTGCGCGCACCGTACCCCCGGGCGCGCGCCCCGGCCGTGCGTCCTCCACCGCGAGGACCGACCAGCCGCGGGGCCCGGGCCCCGCCCCGGCTCCCTACTCCACCGACCGCCCCAGCGCGTCGACCAGCCAGTCGTGCACGGTGCCGACGGTGACGGGTTCGCCGGTGGCCTCGCCCAGCAGGTGCCAGTAGCGGCGGATGCGGGGGTCGCCGGGGACGGCGACGTGCGTCCAGGTGCCGCGCCGGAACGCGGTCAGCAGCTCGCGCCGGAAGGCCGCCGTGTCCCGTCCGCCGCGCACCTCGGCGTGCGCCGCGACGAACCGGTCGAGCGCCGGGCCGGGGGCCGGCCGCCGCCCGGCGCGCAGCAGCGGATCGGCGAGCCGGTACGCCTCGTCCATGCCGGCCAGCAGCGCGACCGGGTCCCTGACCAGCTCGCGGCTGGCCCGGGCGCGGTCGCGCAGCCGCCGTTCCAGCTCGCGGTCGGCGGTCAGTGCGGCCAGCCGCGCGTAGGCCACCACCTGGTGCGGCGTCGGGTCCGCCGGCGGGGCGGGGACGCTCACGGCCACGAACATGGCGAACGTGTCGGCCGGCAGCGCCGGGCCCAGCAGGCGCCGCCAGAACGCCAGTACCGCCCCGTGCGCCGCGTGCCCGTCGGGCAGCGAGCCCAACAGTTCGAGCCGGGCGGCCCGTTCGGCGCCCGCGGCCTCCTCGACCGCCCGCAGCGCCGCCCGCCGCCAACCGAGCGCCGCCCACTCCGCGTCCAGCGCCCCGCGCGCGGCGGCGAGGGCGTCGGCGAGCAGCAGCCGGCCGGCCAGCAGTTCGCCGATCGCGGGCAGCCCGAGGCCGAGCCCGCGCCACTGCCGGATGAGCCGCAGCCGGTCGACGGCCGCCGGGGCGAACCTCCGGTGCCCGCCGGTACTGCGCACGCTGTCCAGCAACCCCTGCTCGCAGTAGAAGCGGACGGTGCGCACCGGCACCCCGGCCAGCCGCGCGAGCTCCCCGATCCCCAGCACCGCCCCCACCGGTGTGACCTCAGTCACGATGCCTTGAACCTCCACCCGGGTGCGCTTTTTACCGTACGAGCCCACCGTACGGAAGATAGGGACAACGACCATGAACCGAGCGGACGTTGAGCAACAGCGGGTTGATTCGCCCAGCGGGGAGCCGGGCGAAGCACCCGGCGGAACGCCAGCCGCCGGCGGAACGCGGGACGGGGTACCGGCCGGGGCGCGGGAGGCGCGGGGGTCGGCCGCGGCGCCCGGCGGGACGCCGACGGGACTGCCGGAGGGGCGGGCGGACGACTCCCCGACCCAGGGGGAGGCCGCGGGGGAGGCCGCGGGGGAGGACGTGCGCGGGGCCGCCGGGGAAATCGCGCGGCTGGCCACCGCGCTGCGCGAGCAGGGCGCTGCCGTCGTACGGGCGGTGCGCGGCCTGGACCCGGCGGCGGCCGTGCCCACCTGCCCGCAGTGGCGGGTGCGGGACCTGGTCGGCCACATCGGCCAGGCACACCGCTGGGCCGCGCGGATCGTCAGGACCGGACCGCCGACCGAGGTGCCCGACCCGCGCCGGGCCGACCCCGGGCCGCCCGCGGACTGGGCCGCCTGGGTGGCCCGCGGCACGACCGAACTGATCACGGCCGTACGCCGGGCCGACGGCCCGGTGTGGAGCTACTTCGGCCCGCAGCCCGCGGCGTTCTGGCTGCGCCGGATGGTGCACGACGCCTGCGTGCACCACGCCGACGCGGCGCTGACCGCCGGCACCGCCTTCGAGCTCGCGCCCGAGCTGGCGACCGGCGCGCTCGACGAGGCCCTTGACCTGCTCTGCGCGCCGGACGCGGTGGCGCTCAAGCCGGAACTCGCCGCGCTGCGCGGCGACGGCCAGCGGCTGCTGTTCGTCCCCACCGGCGCCCCCGACCGGGCGTGGCTGGTGACCAGGACCGGCCGGGGGCCGCGCAGCTCCACCGCCACCGGCGCCGCGGCAGCCGATGTGAAGGTCACCGCGCCCGTCGCCGACCTCCTCCTGCTGCTCACCCGCCGCCTACCGCCCACCGCACCGCAGCTCACCCGCACCGGCGACGCCGCCCTGCTCGACCACTGGTGGGAGCACACCGCGCTGTGAGCACGCCAACCCATGTCACCCCGCCCCACCTCACCCCGTCGCGACCCCGAACCACCGCGCCAGGTGGGGAAGCAGTTCCCGCTGGTCGTCGCCGACCCAGGCGACGTGGCCGTCGGGGCGCAGCAGCACGGCGGGCGCGCCCAACTCCGCGCTGCCACCGGCGAAACCAGCGCCACAGGCGTCAACGGCGGAACCAGCCTCAGCAGCGCCACCCATGGCAGCCCCCGCGGCCCCAGCGGCATCCACCGTGTCGACGACATGGTCGACGCGGTCGGCCCAGCCGGTCACCGAGAGCCGGCCGGTCCGGTCGAGCAGCAGCCCACGGCCGCCATGCAGCAGCTCGTACAGCCGCCCCCGCCGGAGCGGGACGTCCCGCATCCGGCGGCCGATGAGACCGGACGCGTCGGGCCCAGCGCCGAAGTCGTAACGGACCCCGACCGCGGTGATCATCTCGGTCAGGTGCCGGTTCACCACCTCGAACTCCACGAGCTCCGCGAAGAGCTCCTGGAGCGCCTTCGCGCCAGCGTCCGTGCCCATCAGCGCGGTCTGGGCGCGGGTGTTGGCCACGACGCGGGCGCCCACCGGGTGCCGTTCGGCGTGGTAGCTGTCCAGCAGGGTCGCCGGCGCCCAGCCGGCGACCTCGGCCGCCAGCTTCCAGCCGAGGTTGAACGCGTCCTGCACCCCGAGGTTGAGGCCCTGCCCGCCGGCCGGCGGATGGATGTGCGCCGCGTCGCCGGCCAGCAGCACCCGGCCGACCCGGTAGCGCTCGGCCTGCCGGGTCGCGTTGCCGAACCGGGAGAGCCAGCGCGGCGAGTGCGCGCCGAAGTCGGTGCCGGCGACCTCCCGCAGCCGCTGCTTGAACTCCTCGAAGCCCGGCGCGTCGGAGCGCTCGTCGGACCCCGCGGCGGCGGACCCCGCGGCAGCGGGCGAGACGGCTGCGGGCACGATGATCCGGTACGTGCCGTCGCCCTCCGCGACGGTGCCGAACCGCACGTGCCGCTTCCGCACCTCGGCCGTCACGGCGGCCACCGTCGCAGGGTCCGCAGTCACCGCCATGTCACCGAGCAGCGTTTCGGACGTGGCGGGTTCACCGGGGAAGCCCACCCCGATGAGCCTGCGCACCGTGCTGCGCCCGCCGTCACAGCCCACCAGGTAGCGCGAGCGCAGCCGCGTGCCGTCGGCGAGTTCGACCCGTACGCCGTGTTCGTCCTGGTCGAGGCCGACCAGCGGGCAGCCGCGGCGCAGTTCGGCGCCGAGTTCCACAGCCCGCTCGGTCAGCACGCGCTCGGTGACCGGCTGCGGCATGGCCAGGCCGTACGGGTGCGCCGTGTCCAGCCCCGCGGGCCACGGCGCGCTGAGCCCCGCGAACGGGCCGCCGACCTGGAACCGCTCGCCGACCGCCTGGAACCGGTCCAACAGGCCGCGCTGGTCCATGATCTCCACGCTGCGCACGTGCAGCCCGCGCCCACGGGACTGCGTGGTCGGCTCGGTCAACCGCTCCAGCACCACCACCCGCACCCCGTGCAACCGCAACTCACAGGCCAACATCAGCCCGGTCGGCCCGGCCCCGACCACGATCACGTCAATGTCCCCGGCCCGCCCGGCGCCGCCGATCTCCCTCGCACTCCCGGTCTCGCCGCCGTCTCCGGCCCGCCCGGCTTCCCCGGTCTTCCCCACACCCGCGCCCGACCCGGCCACCGAATTCCCCACCCGCATCGCTCGACTCTCCCCATTTCGCGCCAACCCGGATTCCCGACGTCCCCGATTCCCGGCGTCCTTCGATTCCCGACGTCCAGAAATCTCGGCGTCCAGATTCCCGGATTCCGTCATCGAGGCGCGATTCTGCGGCACCCCCGGGGCCTTGCCGCAAGCCCCCCGGTGCGCTATACGTTGAGAGTGGCGAGGAGTACGAAACTCCTCGCCTTCGCCATTTCCCGTACGCGTCGGCCCTCGCCCTGCTCGCTCTCACGCGCCCGCGCACGACGCCTCGCCGAGGCCAATTCCCTTCCTCACATGCACCGGTGACCTGCGGCAATCCCCGCCAACCGGTCACTCGTACCACCAACGGCACGATGCAGAACACGGATCCGGACCGGCCTGAATCCGTACCGGAACGCATCTGCGCCGCCGCACGTCCGGACGGGCAATACCCCGCCGTACGGCCCGTATTTCCACCCGCCGACGGCGACAATTCCCCGCACCCAACGGCCGCGGCCCGATGTCCTCGCGGGGCGAAACGTTCACCGAATGGTTGGCCGCCCCGGAACTCGAAGTACACCCGGTGGCACCGGACAGCGGGGTCTACTGAGCCGAGCGCCGCCGGCGCGGGCCGGCAGACGGGCTCGGCCCGCCCCGCCCGAAGCGGTCCGGCGCGGCGTGCCGGGCCCCGACCGCCCCGCCGGCGAGCCGACGGTCAGCAAGCCGACGTCCAGCCAGGAGTGCACGATGCTCACCCCACCCGACCTCCCGCAGTACGCCCAGGACATGGCGCGCACGACGAACCGCCGTGGCTTCCTCGGCCTCGGCCTCGGTGTCGCCGCCACTGCCGCCGTCGCCGCCGGGCCGGCCGAGTCCGCTGCCGCGCACGGCAGGCCGCTGCTGCGGTTCGGCGTCATCGCCGACTGCCAGTACGCGGACAAGCCGGACGGGCCGGTCCGCCTCTACCGGAAGTCGATCGCCAAGCTCCGCGAGGCCGTCGGCACGCTCAACGAGTCCGACCTGCGCTTCGCCGTACACCTGGGTGACTTCGTGGACGAGTTCCCGGAGAGCTTCGCCGCGGTCATGCCGATCTGGCAGAAGCTGCGAATGCCCAAGCGCCACGTGCTCGGCAACCACGACTTCCAGATGCCGCGCGAGCAGGTGCTCGACGCCCTCCACATGCCGTCCTCGTACTACGACTTCCGCCGCGACGGCTGGCGCTTCATCGTCGTCGACACGAACGACGTCAGCACCTACGGCAACCCCGCCGGGTCCGAGAAGCACGCGCTGGCCCAGCGGATGCTCGCCGAACTGCGGGCCGCGGGCAGGCCGCAGGCGCAGGAGTGGAACGGCGGCGTGGGCGCGCGGCAACTCGCCTGGCTGGAGCGGACCCTCGCGCACGCGCACCGCAAGGGCGAGAAGGTCGTGATCAACGCCCACCACCCGATCTACCCGGTCAACGTGCACAACGCGTACAACGACCGGCAGCTCATCGACCTGATCACCTCGCACGACAACGTCGTGGCCTGGTTCAACGGGCACAACCACGCAGGTAACTACGGCTTCACCGGCGGCACCCACTTCCTCACCTTCAAGGGCATGGTCGACACCGAGACCACCTCGTACGCGACGGTGCAGGCGTACGAGGACCACCTGCTGATCGAGGGCTTCGGCCGGGAGCCGAGCCGGATCGTCCCCGTCGGGGCGCCGGCCTACGAGATCTGACGAGATCGGAACGGCCGCGCCGCGCTCCGCACGGTCGCGCGGGCGGCCGGGTGGCTGCGGGGCCCGATGCGGCTGTGTACCCATCCCACACCCCTCATTGCATAAAGCTTCCCTCCTTCGTATAGTCATGCCATCACCGAGGAGGGGTTGCGATGTCCGTGCGGGTGGCGGTGGCCGGGGCCAGTGGGTACGCCGGGGGTGAGGTGCTGCGGCTGTTGCTCGGGCATCCCGAGGTGGAGATCGGGGCGCTGACCGGGAACTCCAACGCCGGGCAGTCGCTCGGCGGGCTCCAGCCGCATCTGGGGCCGCTGGCCGATCGGGTGCTGGAGCCGACCGAGGTCGACCGGCTCGCCGGCCACGACGTGGTCTTCCTCGCCCTGCCGCACGGACAGTCCGCCGCGGTCGCCCGCGAGCTCGGGCCCGAGGTGCTGGTGATCGACTGCGGGGCCGACTTCCGGCTCAAGGACGCCGCCGACTGGGAGGCGTTCTACGGTTCGCCGCACGCCGGGACCTGGCCGTACGGGCTGCCCGAGTTGCCCGGCGCCCGCGAGGCACTGCGCGGCAGCAAGCGGATCGCGGTGCCGGGCTGCTACCCGACGGCCGTCTCGCTCGCGCTCTTCCCCGCGTACGCCGCCGGCCTCATCGAGCCGGACGCGGTGGTCGTCGCGGCCTCCGGCACCTCGGGCGCCGGCAAGGCCGCCAAGCCGCACCTGCTCGGCAGCGAGGTGATGGGCTCGATGAGCCCGTACGGCGTCGGCGGCGGCCACCGGCACACGCCGGAGATGGTGCAGAACCTGAGCGCCGTCGCGGGGGAGCGGGTCACCGTCTCGTTCACGCCCACCCTGGCGCCCATGCCCCGCGGCATCCTCGCCACCTGTAGTGCCCGTACCCGACCCGGCGTCGACGAGGCCGCCGCCCGCGCCGCGTACGAGAAGGCGCTGGACGGCGAGCCCTTCGTCCGGCTGCTGCCCGCGGGGCAGTGGCCCGCCACCGCCGCCGTGTACGGGGCCAACACCGCGCTGCTGCAACTGGCCCACGACCCGGCGGCCGGGCGCCTGATCGTCATCGCCGCCATCGACAACCTGACCAAGGGCACCGCGGGCGGCGCCGTGCAGAGCATGAACCTCGCCCTCGGCCTGCCCGAGACCACCGGACTGAGCGCGGCCGGCGTGGCGCCGTGACCTCGGGTACGGGGCCGGGGTCGGACCCGGCCCCGTACGCAGGGGCGGGTGCGGGGCCTGCCGGCCCGGCCACCTCACGCACCCCGCGCCGCACGGCCGAAGGCACCAACAGCAGCCGCAGTCCCACCAGCAGCCGCAGCCCCACCAGCAGCCCCAGCCCCCCGCGGCCCGGGCCGCGCCGTGCCCCCGCGGGCACGGCGCCTCCCGGCGCGCCGCCCCGTACCCCGCACGCCGCCGGCCGCAACCGCGGCCCGGCGTCCCCCTCCCTCCGCGCGGCAGCCGCCGTCGCCCCGATGGAAGCGAACGGAGCAGCACAGTGAACGGAGTAGCACAGTGAGCGTCACGGCAGCACAGGGATTCACCGCGGCGGGCATCGCCGCCGGGCTCAAGGAGAACGGCAACCCCGATCTGGCCCTCGTGGTCAACCAGGGGCCCCGCCTGGCCGCGGCCGGCGTCTTCACCAGCAACCGCGTCAAGGCGGCGCCCGTGCTCTGGTCCGAGCAGGTCATCGCCGGGCGGACCGTTTCCGCAGTCGTCCTCAACTCCGGCGGCGCCAACGCCTGCACCGGACCGCTCGGGTTCCAGGACACCCACGCCACCGCCGAGAAGGTCGCCGCCGTGCTCGGCCACAGCGCCGGCGAGGTCGCCGTCGCCTCCACCGGGCTGATCGGGGTGCGGCTGCCCATGGACAAGCTGCTCCCGGGCGTCGAGCAGGCCGCAGCCGCGCTCACCGCGGACGGCGGCGAGCAGGCCGCCATCGCCATCAAGACCACCGACACGGTGCACAAGACCGCCGTCGTCCGCAGCACCGACACCGCGCACGTCGAACCCGCGGGCACCCCGGCCCCCGCCGCCGGCCAGGGCACCTGGACCGTCGGCGGCATGGCCAAGGGAGCCGGCATGCTCGCCCCGGGCCTGGCCACCATGCTCGTCGTCCTCACCACCGACGCCGACGTGGACGCCGACGCGCTGGATACGGCGCTGCGCGCCGCCACCCGCACCACCTTCGACCGGGTCGACTCCGACGGCGCCATGTCCACCAACGACACGGTGCTGCTGCTCGCCTCCGGCGCCTCGGGCACCACCCCCGACCCGGCCGCGTTCGCCGAGGCCGTCCGCACCGTCTGCGCCGACCTCGCCCAGCAACTGGTCCGCGACGCCGAAGGCGCATCCAAGGACATCCGCATCGAGGTCGTCGGCGCCGCCAGCGAGGAGGACGCCGTCACCGTCGGCCGCTCCATCGCCCGCAACAACCTCCTCAAGTGCGCCATCCACGGCGAGGACCCCAACTGGGGCCGCGTGCTCGCCGCCATCGGCACCACGTCCGCGGCCTTCGAGCCCGACCGGTTGAACGTGGCCATCAACGGCGTCTGGGTCTGCAAGGACGGCTCCATCGGCGACGACCGCGACCTGGTCGACATGCGCTACCGCGAGGTGACCATCACCGCAGACCTGGCCACCGGCACCGAATCCGCGGTCCTGTGGACCAACGACCTGACCGCCGACTACGTCCACGAGAACAGCGCGTACTCCTCATGAGCAACACGACCCCCACCCAGCCGGCACAGCCCACTCCCGCGCAGCCTGCCCAGCCCGCCGCTGAGCCGCACCCCGACCTGCCGTCGCAGCCGGCCGTCGCAGCCGCCACCGGCACGCCGACCCGCAAGCACACCGCACTGCCCAAGGCCCGCACGCTGATCGAGGCGCTGCCCTGGCTGACCCGGCACCACGGCAAGTGCGTCGTCATCAAGTTCGGCGGCAACGCCATGGTCGATCAGGACCTGAAGGCCGCCTTCGCGCAGGACGTCGTCTTCCTGCGGCACGCCGGGCTGCGCCCGGTCGTCGTGCACGGCGGCGGCCCGCAGATCAGCGCCCAACTCGACCGGCTCGGCCTGGAGTCGGAGTTCAAGGCGGGGCTGCGGGTCACCACGCCCGAGGCGATGGACGTCGTCCGCATGGTCCTCGCCGGACAGGTGCAGCGCGACCTGGTCGGGCTGCTCAACCAGCACGGGCCGCTCGCCGTCGGCATGACCGGCGAGGACGCGCACACCATGACCGCCACCAAGCGGTACGCCACGATCGACGGCGAACAGGTGGACCTCGGCCGGGTCGGCGACATCACCCGGATAGACGTGGGCGCCATCAGGGCCCTGCTCGACGACGGCCGCATCCCGGTCATCTCCTCCATCGCCCGCAGCGGCGACCCGGCCGACGGCCCCGCCGGCGGCGTCTTCAACGTCAACGCCGACACCGCAGCCGCCGCCCTCGCCGCCGCGCTCGGCGCCGAGACGCTGATGGTGCTCACCGACGTCGAGGGCCTGTACGCGGACTGGCCCAACAGCGACGAGGTGATCAGCCAACTCACCGCCTCCGAACTGGAACGGCTCCTCCCGGAGCTGGCCAGCGGCATGGTGCCCAAGATGGAGGGCTGCCTGCACGCGGTGCGCGGCGGCGTCACCACCGCCCGCGTCATCGACGGCCGGGTACCGCACTCCATCCTGCTGGAAATCTTCACCGACGAGGGAATCGGCACCATGGTCGTGCCGGACGAGGAGCAGTCATGAGCAACTCCGTCCTGACCAAGCGCTGGCAAGGCGCGCTCATGGACAACTACGGCACCCCCGCCGTCGCCCTCACCCGCGGCAGCGGAGCCCGGCTGTGGGACGCCGACGGCAAGGAGTACCTGGACTTCGTCGGCGGCATCGCGGTCAACGCGCTCGGCCACGCCCACCCTGCCGTCGTCCGCGCCGTCACCGACCAGGTCGCCATCCTCGGCCACGTCTCCAACCTCTTCGTCGCCGAACCGCCCGTCGCCCTCGCCGAGCGGCTGCTCCGGCTCTTCGGCTTCGAACAGCCGGGCCGGGCCTACTTCAGCAACTCGGGCGCCGAGGCCGTCGAAGCCGCCTTCAAGATCGGCCGGCGCACCGGTCGCAGCCATCTGGTCGCCACCACCGGCGGCTTCCACGGCCGCACCATGGGCGCCCTCGCCCTCACCGGCCAGCCCGCCAAGCAGCAGCCCTTCCTGCCGCTGCCCGGCGACGTCACCCACGTGCCGTACGGGGACGCCGACGCGCTGCGCGCCGCCGTCACCACCGACACCGCGCTGGTGATCGTCGAGCCCGTGCAGGGCGAGAACGGCGTGGTCGTGCCGCCGGCCGGGTACCTGGCCGCGGCCCGTGAGATCACCCGGGCTACCGGCACCCTGCTGGTCGTGGACGAGATCCAGACCGGCATCGGCCGCACCGGTCACTGGCTCGCCTGCGCGGCCCAGGGCGTCCAGCCCGACGTCATCACCCTCGCCAAGGGGCTCGGCGGCGGCCTGCCCATCGGCGCCACCCTCGCCTTCGGCGCCGCGGCCGACCTGCTCACCCCCGGCCAGCACGGCTCCACCTTCGGCGGCAACCCGATCAGTTGCGCCGCCGCCCTCGCCGTACTGGAGACCATCGAGGCCGATGGGCTGCTCGCCCACGTGCAGCAGGTGGGGCAGCGGCTGCGGGCGGGAATCGAGGCGCTGGAGCACCCGGCCGTCGCCCAGGTCCGTGGCGCGGGCCTGCTGCTGGGTATCGTGCTGCACGAGCCGCTCGCGCAGCGGGTGCAGCAGGCGGCTCAGGACGCCGGGTTCCTGGTGAACGCCGTCGCACCGGATGTGATCCGGCTCGCGCCGCCGCTCATCGTGACGGCCGACGAGGTCGACGCTCTCCTCCGGGCGCTGCCCGCCGTCCTGGACGGGGTACCCGCGCCCTGACGGACCACCACGTCCGGCGGGGAACGACGAGCCGGAGACTGACAGACGATGACCGAGGCGCAGGACAACGAGGCGAACGGCCCCGAACAGCCGCCCGCCGGGCCTGCCGTGCCGCAGACCCGCACCGCCCGCCACCGCAGGATCGTGGACATCCTGAGCCGGCACCCGGTCCGCTCCCAGAGCCAGCTCGCCAAGCTGCTCGCCGATGACGGGCTCACCGTCACCCAGGCCACGCTCTCGCGCGACCTGGACGAGCTGGGCGCCGTGAAGATCCGCAACACCGGTGGTGAGCTGATCTACGCGGTGCCCAGCGAGGGCGGCGACCGTACGCCACGGGCCCCGCTCGGCGAGTCGGCGAGCGAGGGCCGGATGGCCCGGCTCGCGGGCGAACTGCTCATCTCCGCGGAGGCGTCCGCCAACCTCGTCGTGCTGCGCACCCCGCCGGGCGCGGCCCAGTTCTTCGCCTCGGCCATCGACACGGCCGAGGTGCACGACATCATCGGCACCATCGCCGGCGACGACACGCTGCTGCTGATCAGCCGCGACCCACAGGGCGGGCAGGCACTCGCCGACCACCTGATGCGGCTGGCGCAACGCGCCCGCTGACCCAGGCCGGACCCCGCCGCCCGATACGCACGCCGGCCGACGCCGGCCACCACGCCAGCCGCCCGTTCACCACCAGAAACCGGTCGAACGGGCGGCTGGCGCCGCCCGGTTCGGTGCGCCGAGGCGTGCTCGACACCCGTGACGCACCGCGATAGCGTGAGCGCGCTCCGGAATCGGATCACGGCCCTGACCGGCCCCGATACCGGCGTCAGGCACGGCATCCCCCGCTCCCGTACCGCTGCACCCTTCCCGTCGGCTCCTCCGTTCCGTACGCCCCGCGCCCGGGCCGCAGCCGCGTCCGCCGCAGGTCCGCACCGGCGCCCGGGGCCGCTCCCCGCACGACCGACCCCGCGCCGCCTCGTACCACGCCCGTCCCGCGCGGACGCGAGCACGCCGGCCGGTGCGCCACCGATCCGCACTCCCTCCGCCCGCCCCCTTCGTACCGGGAGAGACATGACTTCCCCCCAACCAGACCGGGCCGCACTGACCAGGGACCACATGGAGAGGGCCGTCCGCCAGTACTTCGAGGCGTGCAACACGCTGGACCGCGAACTCTTCGCCCGCTGCCTGTCCGAGGACGTGGTGCACTACCTGGCCAACGGGATGCCGGGGCCCATCCACGGCATCGACGACGTGGCCGAACGCTGGGGCGTGGACGTACGGGCCAACGGCACGTCCTGGACGGTGGACGGCGTCTACGCGGACGAGGAGACCGGCACCGCCGTGTGTGAATGGACCAGCTTCAAGCCCCGGCTGGACCGCGTGCTGCGCGGCGTGGAGGTCTACCGCTTCGACGAGGCGGGCCTGATCGACGAGGTCCGCATCTACTACGCGTCCCGCCGCGACGACTCGGTCAGCACCAACGAGCTGGCGGGATACCCGTACGCGGAGCGGGGGTTCGCGACGTGAGGGGCGGCCCGCGGCGGCCGGGCGCCGGGAGCGCACCCCCGTGAGCGACCCCGCCCCGTCTCCCGGCCCGGCCCCGTCTCCCGGCCCGGGCCCCGCCCCCCTGCGTCCGCTGGCGTCCGGCCGGCGGGCCGCCTACCTGGCCGGGGGCCGGGCGGCGCTGCCCTTCACGGTGGCGCTCTTCGCCTTCGGCGTCTCGTTCGGGGTGCTGGCCGAGGGGGCGGGGTTCTCCGCGCTGGCCGCCGGCGGCATGTCGGGGCTGGTCTTCGTCGGCTCCGCCCAGTTCGCCACCGTCTCGGTGCTCGCCGGTGGCGGCGGCTGGGTGGCAGCCGCCGTCGCCGGCACCCTGCTCAACCTGCGCTACCTGGTCATGGGGTTCGCCATCCTGCCCGCGCTGCGCGGCGGACGGGCCCGCCGGGCGGTGGAGGCGCAGTTGGTGATCGAGGAGTCCTGGGCCATCGCCGCCGACGCCGACGGTCGCTTCGACCGGGTGCGGCTGCTCGCCTCCGGCGCCGTGCTCTGGCTCGGCTGGGTGGCCGGGACGCTGGCCGGCGCGCTCGGCCCGGTCACGGCCGTGGACATCCACCGGTTCGGCCTCGACGCGGTCTCGCCGGTCCTCTTCTTCCTCCTCCTCGCCCCGCACCTGGGCGCCGCGCCCCGGCGCGGCGCCGCACTGGTCGCGGCCGGCGGCGCACTGCTGCTCACCGGCGTCGGGCTGCCCGATACGGCCATCGCCGTCGCCTGCCTGGTCGCCGTGGCGTCCACCTGGAGGGCCCGATGACCGACCCGACCTGGCTCGCCCTCGGCGCCCTGGTGCTCACCACCTTCCTGCTCAAGGGCGCCGGCTCGCTGGTGATGGGGGGCCGCGAACTGCCCACCTGGTTCCCGCGCTTCGTGGAGTACCTGACGCCGGCCCTGCTCACGGTGCTCGTGGTGACCCAACTGCTCGGCGCACCCGCGGGCGGCGGGCTCACCCTGGACGCCCGGCTGACCGGCTTCGCCGCGGCGCTGGTCGCCTGGCGGCTCAAGGCCCCGGTGCCGCTGGTCATCCTGGTCGCGGTGGCCGTCACGGCCACCGCCCGAGCCCTGACCTGAACCGACCGCACGCCTCCGCGCACCCCCACCTCCCCGCGCGCCGCTGCGTACGCACACGGCCCCGCAGCCGCTCGTACGGCCCGCTGCCCTCGCCCCGTACGCCCCGGCGCCGCGCACCCGCCGCAACGACCGCGCACCCGCCGCACCCGTCAACTGCTCTCCGCCCGCACCTCGCCCGGCAGGGCCAGCTCCATCGCCGCGTACACCTCGGCCGCCTCCTGCCGGTACCGCTGCGCGGACCTGGTGCCCCGGGCCTGCGGCAGGGCGCTCGCCAGGTCGAGCGCGCGGGCCAGGCCCAGCCGGTAGCCGGTGTCCCGGTGTACGACCAGGGCGTGTTCCACGGCCTCCCTGGCCTTCTCGACGTGGCGCAGCACCGCGCGTACGGCGGCGAGTTCGGTGAGCGCCTCGCCCTCGGCGACCCGTAGTCCGGCGTGGCGGGCGATGGTCACGGCGCTGCGCGCGTGGGACAGCGCCTCGCGGTAGGTGCCGCGGGCCCGGTAGGCGGTGGCGAGGCCGAGGTGCGCCGCAGCCTCCGCGCGCCGGCACTCGGCGCCGCCGGCCAGCCGCAGCGCGAGGGCGTGCCGGTCCGTCGCGCCGGTCACGTCGTCCATGTCCAGCAGCGCGCTGCCGAGCACGTTCAGCGCGTCGGGCTCGACCAGCCTGCGGTGCGTGCGCTGGGTGGTGTGCAGCGCGTCCGACGCGTACTTGATGGCCATCCGCGGGTCGCCCGCGTCCCGGCACAGCGCCGCGAGGCAGCACAGCACGCCCTCCCCGGCGTACGTGGACGGCAGCAGGTCGGCCCCCGCCAGCGCCTCCTGGAGTATCCGGTTGGCCTCGCCGAACCTGCCGCGCCCGTGCAGCGTGGCGCCGAGCCCCCACAGCGGCAGCAGCGCCGCGTGCGGATCGGTCGAGCGCTGGCCGAGGGCGCGCCCCTCGGCGAAGTACGCCTGTGCCTCGTCGAACCTGCCCTGGTCGAGGGAGCCGAAGCCGAGCAGGGCCAGCGCCCAGATCTCGCCCGCCGGTTCGCCGACCGCCCGGTAGACCGTCAGCGACCGCAGCCCGTGCTCCCGCGCGGCGTCGAAGTGGGCGCGCTCCCGGCTGGCCGCGGCGAGCCCGAGCAGCGCCCCGCCCTTCTCGGCCAGCAGCCCGGCCTCCTCGTACAACTCCTCGGCCCGCGCGCTGTGCCACATCGCCGCCTCGTGGTGGGCGAGTTCCCAGTGCACGTAGCCCAGGCTCCAGTGCATCACCGCCCGGCCGTAGCCGTCCCCGTCGGCCTCGGCGGCCCGCAATCCGGCGTCGGCGGCGCGCAGCCAGTCCGTGCGCTGCCCGTGCGCCATCAGGTGACCGTGCAGGACCAGCGCGATCTGCCAGGCGATGACGTACGGGCCGTGCTCGGCGGTGTGCTCCACGCAGGCCAGCAGGTTGCCCCGCTCGGTCTCCAACCAGCCGAGCGCCGCCTGCTCGTCGGCGAAGGCCAGCGGCGCGGCCAGCGGGTCCTTGGGGTCGGGCGCGGGCTCGGCGAACCAGGAGTAGAACGTGCCGTACAGGCGCTGCGCCGCACGGTCGGAGCTGGCCAGGTACCAGGTGAACAGGCGCCCGGTGGCGGCCTCGCACTCCGCGTGCCCGGTCTCGGCCACGGCCCGCTCCCGCGCGTAGACCCGCAGCAGTTCGTGCAGGTGGAAGCGGCCGGGGCGGTAGGACTGCAACAGGCTGCGGGCGCACAGCCGGCCCAGCCGCTTGCTGGCCTCGCGCTCGGTCAGCCCGGCCAGCACGGCGGCGGCGCGGGTGGAGAACTCGCTGCCCGGCATCAGACCGAGCAGCCGGAACAGCCGCTGGTCGGGCTCGGGCAGCGCCCGGTAGGAGAGGTCGAACGGGCCGCGTACGGCCGTCTCCCACGGCTCGTCGGTGGCCAACTCCGCCAGCCGGTCGCCCTCGCGCAGGTCGGCCGCGAGGTCGGCGACGCTGCGGCCCCGGTAGCCGAGCAGGTTGGCCGCCGCGATCCGCACGGCCAGCGGCAGGTGCCCGCAGAGCCGGACCACCTCGGCGGCGGCCTCCGGCTCCTCGCGCACCCGCTCCTCACCGATGGTGCGGGCGAGCAGCGCCAGCGACTCCTCCTCCTGGAAGGCGCCCAGGTCGATGTGGTGCGCGTCGTGGAAGGCGGTCAGCCCGCGCAGGTCGTTGCGGCTGGTGACGACGACGCAACAGGTGGGCGAGGCGGGCAGCAGCGGGCGCACCTGTTCGAGCGCGGCGGCGTCGTCGAGCAGGATCAGCATCCGCTTGCCGGCCAGCAGCGACCGGTAGCTGGCGGCCCGCTCGTCCGGCTGCTCCGGGAGGTGCCCCGGCGGTACGCCGAGGGCACGCAGCAGTTGGCCGAGCGCCTCGCCCGGCTGGAGCGGGCCGTCCGGGGCGTAGCCGCGCAGGTTCAGGTAGAGCTGGCCGTCGGGGAACCGGTCCGCCACCCGGTGCATCCAGTGCACGGCCAGCGAGGTCTTGCCGACCCCGGCCATGCCGGATACGGAGGAGATCACCAGCGTCCGTTCGGCGGCCTGCGCCCGGCCGGTGAGCTGCGCGTCGAGCTCGCGCAGACGTTCCGTACGGCCGGTGAACCCGGCGACGTCGAGCGGGAGTTGCCGCGGGGGCGGGAGCGGAGTGGCGGGTGGCGGGTCTGTTGGGGGCGGTGGGCTCGTTGTGGCTTTGGGGTCTGCCGGGTCTGCCGGGTCTGCCGGGCTCGCCGCGTCCGTCGCGTTCGCCGGGCCCGTCGGATTCGCTGTGTCCGCCGGGGGAACGCTGCCGGGGGCCGCCGAGGCCCGGTCTGTCGGCGCCTTCCCGCCGCTCGCCCGACCGTTCGTCGCGTGCTCCCTGGCGTGGGGCCCGGCGTGGGGCCTGGGGCCGGCCGCAGCGCCAGCGGTACTGCCAGCCGTACCGCCGCCGGAGCTGCCGCCCGTACGGGGCCGGGGCACGGTCGGCGCGGGCGCGGGCCGTGGCGGCGCGTCGAGTTCCAGGGCCGGGTCGGCGTTGAGCACCTGCCGGTGCAACTCCTGGAGCGCGCGCCCCGGCTGGATGCCGAGCTCCACGTCCAGCACCCGGTGCACGTCCCGGTACGCGGCGAGCGCATCGGCCTGCCGGCCGGCCCGGTAGAGCGACAGGACGAGTTGGGCCCGGGGCCGTTCGCGCAGCGGGTGCCCCTCGACCAGGGTGCTCAGCTCGTCGATGGCCTCCTCGTTGCGGCCGAGCCCGAGCAGCGCGTCCACCCGCTCCTCCCGGGCCACCAGGTGCATCTCCGTGAGCCGCTCCGCCTCGGCGACGGCGAAGCCGCGCTCGCTGACCCCGTCGAGCGCGGGCCCCGACCAGAGCGCCAGCGCCTGGTCCCAGAGTTCGACGGCGCGCCGGGGATCGCCCTCGGCGAAGGCGCGCCTGGCCCGCTGCGCCAGGGTCAGGAACCACATGGCGTCCACCTGCTCGTCCGCCAGCCGCAGCGCGTAGTTGGTGTTGCTGCGACCGCCCGAGCTGACCAGTACGTGGAAGCCGTCCTTGGCCCGCCGGCCGGGCTCCAGGATGCGGCGCAGGTGCAGGATGTGGGTGCGCAGCGTGGTCACCGCGCCCTGCGGGGCGTCGCCCTCCCACAGCGCGGCCACGATGCGCGTGGTGCTGACGGCCCGGCCGCAGGCCAGCGCCAGCAGCGTGAGCAGGGCGCACTGCTGCGGGCCGAGGCGTGCGCCCCGACCGTCGATCTCGACGCCCACCGGCCCAAGCAGCCGTAGGCGTACCGCTGTTCCCCCCGCCGTCGTCGCTGCTCCCCCCGGAGGGTGGTTCACCCGGCTCCTCTCATCGGGTCCCGTCGGGGCCCGCACCGTCGGGCCGTCGCCGGTCGTACGGGCCGGCTGCTCCGGCCGGCGTGCCGGGGCGAGCCGGGCGGGTGCCGCCCGGTCGCCGCACCGCTCAGCCGGGGCCGGCCGCGAAGTGGCTGATCTTCCCGTCGGTCAGGGTGAACGTCCACGCGGAGGAGAGGTCGCCCCAGATGTCGTTGTGGTAGCGGGCCCGCAGCGAGAGCCCGTCGGCCGACTCCCATTCGACGTCCATCCTCGGGTGGGAGGTGAAGATCTCCCGCTCGGCCCATTCGGCGAGGTGGTGTTCCTTGCCGTCGTCGGTCATGGTCGCGTCCGGGGTGAGGGCGGCCCACAGCGCGTCGCGGTCACAGGCGTTGACGGCGGCCACGAAGGCGCGTACCGCGGGTTGGGACAACTGGTCGTTGAGGCTCATGGGGCGGGGCCTTTCCTGGCGGTCCTGTGTGCTCCGGGCCGCCCGCGCGGTCGACCGGCGAGGGGCGGCGGCACGGCCTGGGGGTGCGCCGGTCCGGGACGCGGCGCGGGGGAGTGCCGGCTGACGCGCGCGGGCGCCGGCCGACCCGGGTCTGCGCTGGCCCGGCGGGGCCGAGCGGCAGGGGAGCGGGGCGGTAGGGGCAGTACGGGCGGGTGCGTGGGGGAGCGTACGGGGCCAGCCGGTCAGCCGGTGGGTGCGCCGTCGGTGGTGGAGCCGGAGCCGGAGCCGGAGGCAGAAGCAGAGGCCGGGGCGGGGGCCGCGGCGGTCTGCTGCTCGGCGGCGGGCGCGGGCACCCCGCTGAGCGCCTTGGCCAGTGCGTGGGTGTCCTCGAAGAGCCGGTAGCGGCTGATGTGGTCGCCCTCCACGGTGACGTGGGCGGCGAACGGCGTGTGGAGCTTGGCCCCGGTGGCCTTCACGGTGTCCGTGAGGTGACCGATGATCACACCGTGCTCCCCCTCGACCACGGTGTGGGTCACGGTGAACTCGTCGGTGGCCAGGTACTGGTGCAGGAGGTGGAAGAACTCCGCCACTTCGGCCCGCGAGGAGCGCCGCCCCGACCAGGGCGTCGCACCGGAGGCCGGCGCGTCCCAGTCGACGTCCTCGGCGAACAGCGCCACCGCGCCGTCCAGGTCCCGGGCGCGGGTCTTGGCCAGATAGGTCTCGATGATGGCGCGGGTGCTCTCTGTGGACATTCCGTCGGCTCCTTCTGCACGCGCTTAAGTCAGCGTGTTCCAGGCTCGCACTGTTCCCCCGACACTGCGACACCTTCCCACATCTTGCCCCGGCCGGCCCGTACGCGAGCCGCGCCGGGCGCGTCAAGGCCCGGCAGATCAAGGGGTGTTGGGCTCAAACGCCGACCCACGGGACGGAACCCGGGAGATCGCGGTCGCCGACGGCCCCGCCCACCGCCCGGCCGCGCGCCTCCCCAACTCCGCCGGGGACCAGACCACCGCGCGCCTGCCCAACCCCCTACGGCCGGCCCTCCCTTGTGGGGGCAACGTGCCGCGCGACTCGCCCCTTTCGTAGGCCCGGCCGCAACCCCGCAGGGCCGGCCGGCTCCTCAGCCCCACGGCCACCCCGTACAGCCGGAAAAATCCGGTGCCGACGTCGCCCCGGCCTCCTAGGCTGCGCGGATGCGCACTTTGGACCCGTCGGCGCCGCACGCCGCCGACCTCGCCCCGCTGGCCGACCGGCCCTGGCACCTCGACACCCACCGTGATGCGACGGCACATCTGGTCCGGCTCGGCTGGACGCCGTGCGGCGTCGGGGACTGGGCCGTCGGCCTCCGCTCGCCCAGTGGCCACCTGGCCGCCCGCGTCTGCCCCTTCGACCCGGCGTACGCGGCCTTCGTCGAACTGTGCCGGCGCTGCGCGGGCAACCCGTACCTGCCGCGCGTGGAGCGTGCCGAAGTGCTGGACGGCGGGGGTACGTTGACGATCCTGGAGTTCCTCGCCCCACTGGACGGCGCCAAGGCCGTGGAGGTCAAGCGGCAGTGGGACGCGCTGCCGGCCTCCGCGGCCGGACTGCCGGGCACTGGCGGGGCGGGCCCGACGGGTCTCGGCACCGAGCCGCCCCGGGCCGCCGACGGCGCTGCGGGCAAGGGCGCCGCGGGCGCCGCCACCCCGCTCCCCGCGCTGGCCGACGACCCCGACTTCATGGCCGTGTACCGCGCCGCGCACCAGGTGAACGCCGAGTTCCGGGCGACCATGCCCTGGTGGGACGGCATCGACCTGAACGAGGGCAACGTACGGCGTGCCCTGGACGGGCGCACCACGCTCATCGACGTCTTCTGCATGGACGGGGCCGCGCTCTACGCCCAGGTCATCGCGGACGCCGACGTGGTGCGCACCCGGATGGGCGAGGAGCACACCCGCCATCTGCTGGACATCCCGTACATCGCCCGGGAGAGCAGCCCCGAGGAGATCCGGGTGCTGCGTGAGGCGTGGGGCCGCTGACGTACCCGTGGACGTGCCGCTGACGCCCCCGCTGTCCGACCCGCCTGCGGCTCGGGCCGCCCGCTGAGGCACCGCGCGTGGCCGGTCGCGCCGTTGCGACCACGCCACGCCGGAACCTGGGGGCCCTTCCGGACCCGTGTGACGGCCTTCCTGCGGGCCTCCCGTCCCGCACGTCAGGCACCGGGAGGTACGGCCAGGCAGCCGCTCCGCGCGGCTGTGCCCGGGGTGCCGTGTCAGGGGCGCTGCGCCCCGGACGTGGTGGCTATCCGCGACCCGGGCCCGCCCCCACCCCGTCGGGCGCCGCGCCCGGCTCGCTGCGCGGCGTCGGCGGCAGGGGCAGCGGCAGGCCGGGCAGGCCGTCGATGCTGGTGCCGATGTACTCCTTCTTCTGGAAGTACGCGGCGAGCGAGGCGTCGTCCTCGCGGGCGAAGCGCCGGGCGTGGGTGTCGCGGTCGGCCCGGTAGTCCATCAGCGGGACCGCGAAGCCACAGGTGTCCCGGATGTGCTCGGCCGTGACCAGGATGATGGCGCGCAGCCCGTGCGGCGTCGGGTCCACGGCGGGGAAGTGCCGCAGCAACTCGGGCCAGCGCGGGTCGTCACGGAAGACGGGTTCGCCGCGCCCGTGCACCCGCACGATGTTCGGCGGCCCGTCGAAGGCGCACCACATCAGCGTGATGCGCCCGTTCTCGCGCAGGTGGGCGATGGTCTCGGCGTTGCTGCCGGCGAAGTCCAGATAGCCGACGGTCAGCTCGTCCAGCACGGCGAACGAGCCGGACACGCCCTTCGGCGACAGGTTGACGGTGCCCTCGCCGTCCAGCGGTGCGGTGGCGGTGAAGAAGACCTTCTGCTCTTCGATGAAGGTGCGCAGCCGCCCTTCGATGCGTTCGTAACTCTTTCCCATGCCTTCCATGATGGAAGGGGGCGCTGGACGATGACTGGAGGCGATCATGTCCCGAGCCGTTGACGTACGGGTGCGGCGGGTGTACGAGGAGCCGGAGGCGGCGGACGGCACCCGCGTCCTGGTCGACCGCATTTGGCCGCGCGGCCTGGCCAAGGCCGCGGCGGAACTGGACGAGTGGTGCAAGGACGCGGCCCCGTCCACGGAACTCCGCCGCTGGTACGGCCACGACCCGGACCGCTTCCCCGAATTCAGCCGCCGCTACGCGGCAGAACTCACCGACCCCACCCCCCGAGCCGCCGTGGCCCACCTCCACACCCTGGCCGCCGAAGGCACGCTCACCCTCCTGACGGCGACGAAGGATCTGGAGATCAGCCATGTGCAGGTGCTGGCGGATGCGGTGCGGGGGTGAGGGGCCGCTCCCTCGGTAGCGGGGGAGCGTGGGGGAGGTGGCTCCGCGATGTGGGTGGGGCGGTGCACCTGTGAGGTGGTGAGTCCTCGCGCGGCCCACCGGGCGGCGTCTTGGGCACTGGGCGGTCCCTGCGCGGCCTGGGCGCACCGGTCATTCCGTACGGGCCGGGCTGCGGATGCCTGACCGGCGCGGCATCCGCGCGAAGGCTAACCGTCCGTGCCGTTTCGCGTAGCGAATCTACGGATGCGTGCGCCTACGCGCCCCGCGTTGCCACATTGACGAACCATGCAGAGCGATGCATACTTATGCCAGTCAGCGTATGCATCGTAAGGAGAAACCCGTGACCGAGCGCGTCGTACTCGCCTACTCGGGCGGCCTTGACACCTCCGTCTGCATCGGTTGGATCGCCGAGGAGACGGGCGCGGAGGTCATCGCCGTGGCCGTGGACGTCGGACAGGGCGGCGAGGACCTGGACGTCATCCGCAAGCGCGCGCTCGCCTGCGGTGCGGTGGAGGCGGAGGTCGCCGACGCCAAGGACGAGTTCGCCGACGAGTACTGCCTGCCGGCGATCAAGGCCAACGCGCTCTACATGGACCGGTACCCGCTGGTCTCCGCGCTCTCCCGGCCGACCATCGTCAAGCACCTGGTGGCCGCGGCCAAGAAGCACGGCGCGACCACCGTGGCGCACGGCTGCACCGGCAAGGGCAACGACCAGGTGCGGTTCGAGGCCGGCATCTCCTCGCTCGCGCCCGACCTGAAGTGCATCGCGCCGGTCCGCGACTACGCCATGACCCGCGACAAGGCCATCGCCTTCTGCGAGGAGAAGAACCTCCCGATCGCGACCACCAAGAAGTCGCCGTACTCCATCGACCAGAACGTCTTCGGGCGTGCCGTGGAGACCGGCTTCCTGGAGGACATCTGGAACGCGCCGATCGAGGACGTCTACGACTACACCTCGAACCCGGCCACCCCGCGCGACGCCGACGAGGTGATCATCACCTTCAAGGAGGGCGCGCCGGTCGCCATCGACGGCAAGCCCGTCACCGTCCTCCAGGCCATCCAGCAGCTCAACGAGCGCGCCGGAGCGCAGGGCATCGGCCGGATCGACATCGTCGAGGACCGCCTCGTCGGCATCAAGTCCCGGGAGATCTACGAGGCGCCCGGGGCCATCGCGCTGATCACCGCGCACCAGGAGCTGGAGAACGTCACCGTCGAGCGCGAACTGGCCCGCTACAAGCGGCAGGTCGAGCAGCGCTGGAGCGAGCTCGTCTACGACGGCCTGTGGTTCTCGCCGCTCAAGCGGGCCCTGGACGGCTTCATCGCCGAGGCCAACCAGCAGGTCTCCGGCGACATCCGGATGACCCTGCACGGGGGGCGCGCGGTGGTCACCGGACGGCGCTCGGAGCAGTCGCTGTATGACTTCAACCTGGCGACCTACGACACCGGCGACACCTTCGACCAGTCGCTGTCCAAGGGCTTCATCGAGATCTTCGGCATGTCGTCGAAGATCGCGGCCAAGCGCGACCTCGCCTGAGCGCTACCCTCGCCAGCAGCCACCGCCTCCTCGCCCTCGCGGCGGGGAGGCGGTCGCACACCCGCCACCTACGCATGCGATTTCCGAGGAGCAACAGTTGAGCAGCAACAGCGGTGACGTCCGGCTCTGGGGCGGCCGGTTCGCCGACGGGCCGGCCGAGGCCCTGGCCGCCCTGTCGGCGTCCGTCCACTTCGACTGGCGGCTGGCCCCGTACGACATCGCGGGCTCGCGCGCCCACGCGCGCGTGCTGCACACCGCCGGGCTGCTCACCCAGGACGAACTGGAGCGCATGTTGGCCGGGCTCGACCAGCTCGAAGCCGACGTCGCGTCGGGCGCCTTCGTCGGCACCGTCGCCGACGAGGACGTGCACACCGCCCTGGAGCGCGGCCTGTTGGAGCGGCTCGGGCCCGACCTCGGGGGCAAGCTGCGCGCCGGCCGGTCGCGCAACGACCAGGTCGCCACCCTGTTCCGGATGTACCTGCGCGACCACGCGCGGATCATCGGCGGCCTCATCGCCGACCTCCAGGACGCGCTGGTCGCCCTGGCCGAGGCGCACCCGGAAGCGGCCATGCCCGGCCGCACCCACCTCCAGCACGCACAGCCGGTGCTCTTCGCCCACCACGTGCTCGCCCACGTACAGGCGCTCGGTCGGGACGCGGAGCGGCTGCGGCAGTGGGACGAGCGGACGGCGGTCTCCCCGTACGGTTCCGGTGCGCTCGCCGGGTCCTCGCTCGGGCTGGACCCGGAGGCGGTCGCGGCCGACCTCGGCTTCGAGCGCGGCGCGTCCGGCAACTCCATCGACGGCACGGCCGCCCGCGACTTCGTCGCCGAGTTCGCCTTCATCACGGCGATGATCGGCGTCGACCTGTCCCGGATCGCGGAGGAGGTGATCCTGTGGAACACGAAGGAGTTCTCGTTCGTGACGCTGCACGACGCGTTCTCCACCGGCTCATCGATCATGCCGCAGAAGAAGAACCCGGACATCGCGGAGTTGGCGCGCGGCAAGTCCGGCCGGCTGATCGGCAATCTGACCGGCCTGCTCGCCACCCTCAAGGCGCTGCCGCTGGCGTACAACCGCGACCTCCAGGAGGACAAGGAGCCGGTCTTCGACTCCTGTGACCAACTGGAGGTCCTGCTGCCCGCCTTCACCGGCATGATGGCCACCCTCACCGTGCACGAGGAGCGGATGGCGGAGCTGGCGCCGGCCGGGTTCTCGCTCGCCACCGACATCGCCGAGTGGCTGGTGCGGCAGGGCGTGCCGTTCCGCGTCGCGCACGAGGTCGCCGGCGAGTGCGTCAAGGTGTGCGAGGTCGCCGGCATCGAACTCGACGAGCTCACCGACGAGCAGTTCGCGGCCATCTCGCCGCACCTGACGCCCGAGGTGCGCTCGGTACTGAGCGTCTCCGGCGCGCTGGCCGCACGCGACGGCCGTGGCGGCACCGCGCCGTCCGCCGTCGCCGTCCAACTGGGCGAGGTCAAGGCCGACCTGGCCGCCCAACGCGAGTGGACCGAGGCCAAGCGCCAGCACGGCCGCGTCTGATCTTTTGCCTTCATCCCCTTCACGACGAACCGGGCGGGCTCACTGCGAGCCCGCCCGGTTCGTCGTTTCCGCGGGTTGCGGGCGTGGTGGGTGGTGGGCTCGTGGGCCTTCCCTACGCGGACGGGCCCGTACGGGGAAGACCCGACACCTTCGCCGTACGCGGAAGATCCCCGCGCACTGCGCCGTTGACCAGCTTCGGTGGCACGGTCGCGGGCGTTGGCGGCCGGGTGATGACGGGGCGGGCGGTGGTCCGCGGCCAGGGGAGGGGCGGGGGACGATGAGCCTTCGGCAGTTCGAGTACGCGTTGGCGGTCGCCGAGCACGGCTCGGTGACGGCGGCGGCCGAGCAGTTGCACGTGGCGCAGCCGTCGGTGTCGCAGCAGATCCGCGGCCTGGAACGGGAGCTGGGCGTGGAGCTGTTCGCCCGCACCTCCAGCGGGCTCGTGCCCACCGTGGTCGGGCGGGCGTTCCTGCGGGACGCGGAGGTCGCGGTGAGCGCGGCCCGCCGGGCGCGGGCGACGGCGCGGGCCGGCGCCGCCGAGTGGGAGGGCGAGTTGGTGGTGGCGGTGCAACTGGGGTACGGCACCCGGCAGTTGCCGCGGGCGCTGGCCGTCCTGCGCCGCCGCTCGCCGCGCCTGGAGATCACCGTCTTCGAGGAGCCTGGCGCCGCCGAACTGGAGCAGCTCGGCCGGCGGGGCGTGCTGGACCTGGCCCTGATGGGGGCCTGCGAGCGGGCCCCGGCCAACGCGCACCACCTGGGACACGAGGAGTTCGTCGTCATGCTCGGCGTCGGGCACCCACGGCTCGCCACGGACCGCGTCCGTTGGGAGGATCTGGCGGGCGAGCCGTGGGTGCGGTTCGACCGGGACAGCGCGCTCGACGGCGTGCTCCTCGAAGCGCTGCGCGAGCACGGGCTGCCCCCGACCACCGCCGCCCGCGTGTCGCAGACGGCGACGGCGGCGCGTTGGGCCGCGCACGGGCTGGGGGCCACGCTCATCCCGTCCTCCGCGGTGCCCCGGGGCTGCGAGCACCTGGCGCGGCCGGTGTTCCCGGCCGTCTCCCAGCCCGTCATCGCCGCGCTCCGGCACAACGCGGGCCCGGCGGAAAAGGCACTCCTCGAACTGCTGCGCCAGGAGAACTGGTCCGCCGCCGAATTCCTGGCGCCGCTCGCCTGACACTCTCCCCCTGAACCCGCCGGCTTTTTCCCCGATGGGAAAACCGTGGCGGCGGAATTCTCCCCGCTGCCCCACGGGGAATCTCCCGCTACCCCCGCGGGAATTCCCCGCCGTCCACCACGAGGTTGCTCCGGGTCAACCAGCTCGCCCGTGGTGAGACCAGGAACAGCACCGCCTGCGCGATGTCGTCCGGCTGGCCGTAGCGCCCGAGCGGGACCGGGGCGTCGGCGCCCTCCGCGCCCGCGCCGAGCGCCGCCCACTGCTCCCGGGTCCGGTCACCGCCCGGCGTGGCGACCCGGCCTGGCGTGACGGTGTTGACCCGTATCCCGTGCGGCGCAAGCTCCACGGCCAGGCCCCGGCTGTAGGACTCCAGCGCCGCCTTCGCCGCCACGTAGTGCAGGAACGGCGGCGGGGTGAGCGGCAGCACGGCAGACGACACGTGCACGACCGCGCCCGTGCCGCGCTCCCGCATACCCGGTGTGAGCAGCGCGTCCAGCCGTACCGCGGCCAGGAAGTTGAGGTCGAGCGCGTCCTGCCACACCTCGTCCGGGATGCCCGCGGCGCTCTCGTACGGCTGCGCGCCGCCCGCGTTGTTGACCAGGATGTCCACCCCGCCCAGCGCTTCCTGCGCGGCCGTGGCGATGGTCTGGGCGCCGGCCCTGGTGCGTACGTCGGCGGCGACGAAGTCGGCCCCGTGCGCCGTCTGGCCCGTCGCCGACCTGGCCGTGGTGAGCACCTGGGCGCCCGCGTCCAGGAGGTGGCGCACGATGGCCGCGCCAATGCCCCGCGTGCCGCCCGTCACCAGGGCCCGCTTTCCCGCGAGGATACGGTTTCCGGTCGCGTTCTCCACCGTGGTCATGTCTTTCGGTCCTCTCCCTGATGCGGGTTTTAGCTGCCGAATTCTGAGGAATACAAGGGGCTCTCGAAGAAGGTGTCGGGAGGGAATCCGAGGGTGTCGGAGTTTCTTTTACGGGAATCCCTGATGTGGGCCACAGAGTCCGATTTGGCTGGCCTCTCCGACGCTCTCTTCGAGTGATTTCACCGTAGGCCCGGGAAGGAAAGCGAGGCAAAGACGAAATGTCAGTGCGGGGTATAGGGGATTCCTATGAGGTGTGGGGGCGTACCGCGCCGAAAGTGGTCGGATGCGGGCGTACGGGCATCGATCATCGCCAGGCGCATCGAGTCCGGCGCATGCGGGCGAGTAGGGATGGGGGGACAGTGGGGTGTGGCGGTGCGCTTCGGTGCCGCCGGCGGCTGGTGGGGGTGGCATCGATGAGACATTGTTGTCTCATGTGAGGTAGCTTCGTCTCATGTCTGTGGATAGAGACCAGGTGCTGCGGGCCGCGGCCACCCTGCTGACCCGCAAGGCCACCGCGTCGATGGACGAGATCGCCAAGGCGGCCGGGATCAGCCGGGCCACCCTGCACCGCCACTTCGCCGGGCGCGACGCGCTGATCAGGGCCCTGGAAGAGCTGGGGCTCGCCCGGTTCGGGGCGGCGCTCGACGCCGCGGACATCGAGCAGGGCGACGTACCGCAGGCCCTGCGCAGGCTGGTCGCCCACACCCGGGACGAGGCCCCCCTACTGGCCTTCCTGACCACCGAGAACCAACTCTTCGAGGGCGAGGTGAACGCCGGCTGGGACCGGCTCGACGCCCGGCTTACCGGCCTCTTCCAACGCGGCCAGGAGCGCGGCGAAGTCCGCGTCGACCTGACCGCCGCCTGGTGCGCCGAGGCGCTGTACGGCCTGCTCGGCGCCGGCGCCTGGGCCGTGCACAACGGCCGGATCGCCCCCAACGACATGGAACGCATGGTCGCCGAGCTGCTGCTCGGCGGCGTGCGACGGAGCATGGAGCAATGAGCAGTCAGATAGCCGCCTCGGGGCACGGTGCCCACGCCGGCGACCCGGGACACGGCGCCCACCCCAGCGACCAGACGCCGCGGCCGGGCCGCTGGCTGGCGCTGGCCGTGCTGGTGCTCGCGGTGCTGCTGGTGGCCGTGGACGCCACCGTCCTCGGCCTCGCCACCCCCTTCCTCAGCGAGGACCTCAGGCCCTCCGGCACCCAGTTGCTGTGGATCGGCGACGTCTACTCGTTCGTCATCGCCGGCCTGCTGGTCTCCATGGGCAGCCTCGGCGACCGCATCGGCCGCAAGAAGCTGCTGCTGATCGGCTCCGTGGCGTTCGGCGCGATCTCCGTGCTCAACGCGTACGCCACCAGCCCGGAGATGATGATCGTCGCGCGGGCGCTGCTCGGCGTCGCCGGCGCGACCCTGATGCCCGCCACCCTCGCCCTGATCCGCAACCTCTTCCACGATCCGCGCGAACGCAGCCTGGCCGTCGGCATCTGGGGTGCGATGGCATCGGCCGGCGCGGCCGTCGGGCCGGTCGTGGGCGGCTTCCTGCTCGAACACTTCTGGTGGGGCTCGGTCTTCCTGATCAACCTGCCCGTCATGGCCGTCCTGGTCATCGTCGGCAGCCGGATGCTCCCCGAGTCCCGCGACCCCTCGCCCGGGCCCTGGGACCTGCCCAGCGTCGGCCTGTCCCTGGTCGGCATGATCGGCGTCGTCTACACCGTCAAGGAGGCCGCGGCACACGGCCTGAGCTGGGACATCCTCGTCACCTGCGCGGTCGGCGTGGGCGCCCTGACCTGGTTCGTACGCCGCCAGCTCACCCTGCCGTCGCCGCTGCTGAACATGCGGCTCTTCCACCACCGGGGCTTCTCCGGCGCGGTCCTCGCCGACCTGTTGACCATCCTCGGCCTGTCCGGGCTGGTCTTCTTCCTCTCCCAGTTCCTCCAACTGGTCCAGGAGCGCGAGCCGCTGGAGGCCGGCCTCGCCGAACTGCCGGCCGCGGTCGGCGCGGTCTCGGCCGGCCTGGTCGCCGGCCTGGTCGCGCGCCGCTTCTCGGTCCGCATCGTGGTCTCCGGTGGTCTCGCGGCCGTCGGCCTGGCGCTCGCCGCGCTCACCTGGTTGCAGGCCGATACGGGCTACCCGCTGCTCGGCGCGGTGCTCCTGGTGGTGGGCGTGGGCGCCGGCTTCTCCTTCACCGTCACCGCCGACGTGATCCTCTCCAGCGTGCCCAAGGAACAGGCCGGCGCCGCCTCCGCGGTCTCCGAGACGGCGTACGAACTGGGCGCGGCGCTCGGCATCGCCCTGCTCGGCTCCATCGTCACCGGCGTCTACCGCGACTTCTCGACCCCGCCGGGCACCCCCGAGCACGTCTCATCGGAGGCCCACGAGTCGCTGGGCGGCGCCGTCGAAGCGGTGCGCGGCCTCCCCGACGCGCAGTCCAACGCCCTGCTCGACTCGGCCAAGGAGGCGTTCGTCGACGGCCTGCGGATCGCGGCCGGGGTGGGCGCCGCGGTGCTGCTGGCCACGGCGGTCGTCGCCTGGTTCCTGCTGCGCGGCCAGCGGCTGGCGAACACCGCGGCGGAGGCGGAGTTCCTGGCCGATGCGGGGGCCGGTACCGGCACCGGCGGCACGACCGGCGCCACGGCCGCCGCCGCGCAGGAGCAGCGGGGCGAGGACTGAGGGAACGCCGCGGATACGACCGGCCCGCGGGCCGGAACCGGCGCGGGTCACTCGGCTCGACCCCGACCGGTGCGCACACGCAGAACCGCCCGCCAGCGTCGTTCGGCTGGCGGGCGGTTCCGGTGGTACGGGGCGGCGGCAGGTGCCGCCGCGGTCCGTCAGGCGGCGCGGGCCTTCGTCGCGTACACGTCCACGTACTCCTGGCCGGAGAGCCGCATGACCTCGCTCATCACCTCGTCGGTCAGCGCCCGCAGGACGTAGCGGTCGCGCTCCATGCCGTCGTAGCGGGCGAAGTCCAGCGGGGCGCCGATGCGCAGCGTGACCGGGGCGATGTGCGGGCGGCCCTTGCCGCCGGGCTGCACCTTGTCGGTGCCGATCATCGCGAACGGGACCACGACGGCGCCCGTCATCAGCGCGAGCCGGGCGACGCCGGTACGGCCCCGGTACAGCCGGCCGTCGGGGGAGCGGGTGCCCTCCGGGTAGATGGCGAACACCTTGCCCTCTTCGAGCACCCGGCGCCCGGTCATCAGCGCGGCCACTCCGCCGCGCCCACCGTCGCGGTCCACCGGGATCATGCCGCTGGTCCGGAAGAACCAGGCCATCAGCCGGCCCTTGACCCCCTTGCCCGTCACGTACTCGTCCTTGCCGATGAAGTACACCGGGCGCTTGACGATCAGGCTCACGAACATCGAGTCGATGAAGGTCACGTGATTGCCGGCCAAGATCACCGGGCCGTCCCCCGGAATGTGCTCCGCGCCCTCCACCTTCGGGCGGAACAGGACGCGCATGAGCACTCCGAGGATCGCCTTCAGCACGATGCGGGACAACGGACCCCTCCGGTCAGTGTGGTCGGCTACGGCGCGTGGTGCGCGCCCCGCGGGGGGTCACCGACGGCACCGGTGCGCCCGCGCAGGTGAGGACGATACTCGTGGGTACCGCCGGTACGCACACCGGGCCGGCCCGCCGCTTCGCGAGGTTGACGGTTGTTCGTGCCCCGTTGGGGCCGATGTCTCCGCCGGGCAAGGTGGGGACGCCTACGATCGGCGCCTCGCACAACAGGAGACTGAGGAGTACCCATGGAGCAGGAGCAGCGACCCGGACGGCGCACCCTACTGGGCGCCGCGGCCGTCGGAGCCGGAGCGATGGTGCTGTCCGGCACGGGCACGGCCGCCGCCACCGGGCGCGGTCCCTGGCACGGCCACCACGGCACGCCCGACCTGCCGGTGCCCACGGTCGTCGCGCACCGGGGTGCCAGCGGCTACCGCCCCGAGCACACCCTGGGCTCCTACCAACTCGCCCTCGACATGGGCGCGCACGTCATCGAGCAGGACCTGGTGCCGACCAAGGACGGGCACCTGGTCTGCCGGCACGAGAACGACATCACCGGCACCACCGATGTCGCGCAGCACCCGGAGTTCGCCGACCGCAAGACCACCAAGACGGTCGACGGCACCAAGCTGACCGGCTGGTTCACCGAGGACTTCACGCTCGCCGAGCTGAAGACCCTGCGGGCCACCGAGCGCATCCCCGGCACCCGCCAGCAGAACACGCTCTACAACGGGCGCTGGGAGGTGCCCACCTTCGCCGAGGTCCTGGAGTGGGCGGAGCGCGAGGGCCGGCGTCGCGGGCGTCGCATCTGGCTGCACATCGAGACCAAGCACCCCACGTACTTCCGCAACATCGGTCTGGAGCTCGAACCGCGCCTGGCCAAGCTGCTGCGCGCCTACGGCCGGCACCGGAAGAACTCGCCCAACTTCGTCCAGTCCTTCGAGCCCACCAGCATCGCGCGGCTGCACAAGCTGGTCAGTTGCCCCGGCGTGGTGCTGCTCTCCTCGCCCTCCTCGCGCCCGTACGACTTCGTCGAGTCCGGCGACCCGCGCACGGTGGCCGACCTGATCACGCCCAAGGGCCTGGCCTGGATCGCCGGCTTCGCGAGCGGCATCGGCCCGGACCTGTCGCTGGTCATCCCGCGCGACAAGAGCGGCAAGCTCGGCACGCCCACCACGCTGGTCCGGGACGCGCACGCCAGGAAGCTGCTGGTGCACCCGTACACCATGCGCAACGAGAACAGCTTCCTGCCGCTCGACTTCCGCAAGGGCACCGACCCGGCCGCGTACGGGGACGCCTTCGGCGCGTTCAAGGCGTACTTCGCCACCGGCATCGACGGCATCTTCTCCGACAACCCGGACACGGCGCTGCTGGCCCGCGCGGACTTCGTCGGCAAGTAGTTCCTGCGGGGGCGGAGGGGGCCGCGGGGCTGTGAGGCCGGTGCGTCCCGCGCGGCTCCGCGGCCTGGCCCGGGTCTCCCGGCCGGGTGCTCGTACGAGTTCCTGACCGGGTCCCGCCCCGGGGCTTCGGCTGAGGTCCCGCCCGGGGCATCGGCCGGCGTCCCGCCTGGTCCTCCGCCGCTGCGGGTTCGGCCTCCTTCGGGGGGAGGCCGAACCACATGGCAGCGGCGCGCGTCGCGACGGGGGAGTCGGCGGCGTCACCCGCGCCCCGGACCGGTCACCGCACCGGCCCGGGGCGGTCGTGTTCCCGGCGCCGGGTGGCCGGCCGGGGCGCGGCCCGGCCGGCAGGCGGCAGGCCGCTCCCGTGGCCGGCGCCCGGTCGCTGGCGTCCGGTGCCCGCATGTCGGACGCGCCGCGGACCGGATGCCGGACACCCCGCGGCCCGTGCGCGTACCTGGCGCAAAACGACCGTCGGTGGTCGAACGCGCCGCATCTCGACGGGGCCCGTCAAGCGCCGTGACCTGCCGCGCGCTCGGTCGGGTGATGCGCCCCGCCCACGGCAACCGGGGCCGGACGGGCGCTGTCTAGCGCGGCATGGACCTCCCCACCGCCGCGCCCCGCCACCGCCCGCACCCACCAGCGGCGCACGCACCCGCAACGCACGCACCCGTCGCGGCCCCGCCCCCGCCGTACGCAGGCCACCCGGCGCGCACTACGCACACCACCAGGACCGGCAGCCTCGCTCCAGCCGCTCCAGCCGCTCCAGCCGCCCCGACTGCCCCGACCGCCCCCGCGGACCCGGTTGCCCCGCCCGCCCCACTGGCCGTGCGGCCGGCCAGGTCCCGGGCCGGTGAGCAGTTGCTCGCGGCGCTCGGCCCGCTGCTGGCCGCGGAGGCGGCGGCCGAGGCACACGCCGCCGGGCTCGACCCCGCCGACCTCGAACAGGGCGTCTGGCTGCGCCTCCTGGAGCGGGCCGCGACCGAGGGCCCGCCGACCCGGCCGGCGGGGTGGGCCGCCTGGCTGCGCGCGGCGGTACGCGCCGAGGCCAGGGGCGAGCGGCGGCGGGCGCGCCGGGAGGTGCCGTACGACACGGCGGACGGCGAGCCGGCGCACCCCGCGGCGCCGGAGGTCGAGCGTCTCGCCGAGCGGGCCGACGAACTGCGCCGGGTACGGGCCGCGGTGCGCCGCCTGCCCGGCAGGTGTCCGCGGGTGCTGCTGGCGATGATGTCGACCAAGGATGCGACCTACCGTGAAATCGCCGGTGAGTTGGGAATCTCACAGGGGAGTCTGGGGCCGGTACGTTCCCGTTGCCTTGGATGCCTGCGCAGAATGCTGATGGCGGAGGTTGCAGCTCCTGAACCCTGGGGAAGGGAGCGATAGACAATCGGCGCCACGGAGACGACGCCTAGCCCGCGGCGACTCCTGTCAGGGCACCCACGCTCGGCCGCACCGCCACCCTCACCGCGGCCCGAGCACTCACCGAGGAGGCATGCGCACATGGGCATGAGCGTGACCATCTCTCCGGCGACCGCGCAGGACGCCGAGCAGATCCTCAAGCTCCAATACCTCTGCTACCAGAGCGAGGCCGAGCTGTACGGCGACTACTCCATCGAGCCGCTGACCCAACCCCTCGACGACCTCCGTGCCGAGCTGGGCAACGGCTGGGTGCTGGTGGCCCGGCTCGGCGAGGAGGTCGTCGGGTCGGTCCGGGGCGCCGTGCACGCGGACGGCACCGCGGCGATCGCCAAGCTGATCGTCCACCCGCGCATGCAGCGGCACGGCCTAGGCGGCCGGCTGCTGGCCGCGATCGAGACCCGGCTGGCGGCCGAGCAGGTCAAGCGGTACCGGCTGAGCACCGGCCACCGCAGCGAAGGCAATCTGCGCCTGTACCGCAAGTGCGGCTACGCCCAGATCGGCACGGAGCAGGTCAGCCGCTCGCTGAGCATGGTCACGCTGGAGAAGCGGGCCTCGGCCGAGGCGTTCGCAGCCAGCGCCTGACATGCCGGCACCGGGGCCCGCGCCGTACGTACGCGTGGTCGCCGGTCCTTGTCCGCGGTTGTCGTTCACGGCCGTCGTTCCTGGTCCTAGTTCGTGGTCAAGGCCCGCCCCGAGTGCGGGCCTTGACCATGTCCACGGCCAACGGCCATCGGCCCGTACCGGTGAATCCGGCCGCCGGCGACGGTACGCTGACCGGGTCGGGGCGGCCGGCGCATCCGCTCCCTGCCCGACGGCCCAACTCCGTACGTGCCCCAGGTCGCCCACCGCGAGGGGAGCGGTCATGCGGTCCAGCCAGGTCAGCGACGACATCGGTGCGGAGCAGGAGTACGCACGGGCGCGCCGTGCGGCAGCCCTCGCCACCAGCGCGGCAGTTGCCGCAAGCGCCGCAGGGGGCAGTGCGGACCGGGCCGGGTTGGACCGCCTCGGGGCCGCCCTTGAGGCCGCCGACCGCTCACTGGCCAGCGCCGATCCCGTCCGACTCGCCCTGCGTACGGCCTATCTGGAACGGGTGGCCGCACAGGCGTCCCGCTATCGGCTGCGCCGCGAACCGTGGGCTGACTCCCTCCGTACCGCCTGCCGTCACCTCGGCCCGCGCGACGACCTCGTGACCCGGCTGCGGGCCGCGTCCGTCGCGGTGGGCGAGCAGCCGAGCGCCGGTGAGGTGCGCCGGCTCGAAGGGGCGCTGCACACGCTGCACGAGGCGATGGAGCGGTCGGGCGGCTCGGGCCCGGCGGTGACGCTCGCGACGTGGCGGCTGGCCAAGTGGTACCGGCAGCTCTTCCTCGCGGAGCCGCTGGCCCGCACGGTGGCCAGGACGGTCGATCGGCTCCCCGTGTCCGACCCGCTGACCTGTGGCGCGGGGGGCCGGGCCGCCGGGTTCTGCGGGGACGTCGGCCAGGTGGAGACGGCGCGTGACCTGTACGCGATGGTCGCGGCCGACGCCGAGCAACGGCTCGCGGGCCAGCACGGCACCGCCGCCCGGGCCGAGTTGGCCGCGGTACGCCTGCGGATGGCCGACCACCACCTGCTGAACGGCGCGGCGGTGCGGGCCGAGGCCCTGGTGCGCACCGTGTCGGACACCGTCGCGCCGCGGGCGCCGGCCTCGGCGACGGAGCGCCGCGCCGCCGCTGACCTGGCACGCACCCGCGCCGCGGCGCTGGCCCTGTTGCCGGACTGTCTGTTGGCCCAGGGCCGGCGGTCCGAGGCGCACGCCGCCTACTGCGCCCTGTACGAGCGGCTGACCGGCGCCGCCCGGCACACGCCCCGCACCGCGAGCGCCGCCAGCGCGGCGTACCGCGCCGTCCTCTACACCGGCCGGGAGTGGCACCGCGAGGGCCCGCCGACCGACCGGGACACGGCCTGACGCGACGGCGCGGAGGGACGCGGAGGCGCCAGGACGCGAAGGTGGGAAGGGCGGCGTGGCGGACGCGCCGGATGCGGCGTGCGCGGAGGGCCGCGGCGGACGTGACGGGCTTGGCGGACGCTGCGGGCTTGGCGGGAACGCCCGCCGCGCCCGCAGGCGGTCAGCCGTCAGCCGTCGTGCGTCGCGTCGTTCGTTGCCGTGCCGGTCGCCGCGTCGGCCGTCGCCTCGCGTCGGGCCCGGCGCAGCCAGAGCAGGCCGGTCACCGGGAGGAAGATCGGGATGAAGAGGTAGCCCATGCCGTAGTCCGACCAGACCGTCTCATCGGGGAAGGCGGAGGGCTCCACCAGGGTCCAGGTGCCCACCACGAGCACGCCGACCAGCTCCGCCGCGCAGCAGACCAGGGCCGCCCGGCGGGCGCCGTCGCCACCGCGCACCAGCGAGAGCGTGATGAAGGCGTAGACCGCGGCGGACACGGCCGACAGCGCGTAGGCGAGCGGTGCCTCGTCGTACTGGGCGATGAGCTGATAGAGCGAGCGGGAGGCCGCGGCGACCGTGAAGACACCGTAGAGGAGGACGAGCATGCGGCCCGGGCCCTCGCCGATCGCCCGGCGCCGCTGCGGTGCCGCCGGGTCGGGGGCCTGCGGCGCACCCACCGCGGGCCGCGCCGTCGGGGCCGGTCCCGGCGTGGCCGCCGGCGGCTCACGGTGTTCCGACTCAGGCATGGCCGCCTCCCCACACGTCCCACAACCGCACCTCAAGCACCGCGAGCACCACCGCGCCGGCGGCGACCGTCGCCGAACCCCAGCGGGTCCGCTCCGTGAGCGACATGAACGCGACGGCCGGGACGGCACACGCCGCGCCGATCAGGTACGCGACGAAGATGGTCGTACCGCCGTCGGGCTTGTCGCCCTGGGCCAGCCGCACGATCCCGACCACCAACTGCGCCAGGGCCAGCACCGTCACCACGGCCATGCCGATGAAGTGCCAGTCCTTGGTCGGCTCGTCGCGGTAGGCGGCGTGGCCGCACCAGGCGGCGAGGGCCAGGGCGGTCAGACTGACCACCCACGTCAACGCGTCGAACACCGGCACCTCCGCGCGGGGCTGCGCGCGGGGCGGGGGCGCACACAGGGATGGACAGCCATACGACGACTCTAATGGCCTCCACCGCAGCCCCGGCCCACGGCCCCGGCCCGCGCCCCCGGGCGGCCCGGGGCCCCCGCCGGGCCCGGCTCACCGTCGCTCCCGCCGCCGTACGGGCCGTGGCCTTGACCACAGCGACGGTCATGGACGATCTTGGGACACCCCAGGGGATGCGTACCTTTTATCCGATATTTGCGCAGGTCGCGGCAGTTGTCGCAGGGGTGGCTGTGTCCGCGCGGCCATGATCGTGTAGAGTCCATACTTTGATCGAGTGGTTCCACGATGTGGACGTGCTTGATCGAGCCATGTGCATGTCTGGTTTACTTGCCTGCATGACCACTACGAGCAACCGCGCACTTGCGACCGAGGCGAACATGACGCCCGGTGCTCGTTGTATGTGTCGAATGTGCGACCGCTGAGGGCCCCAGCCGGAGCCTCGCGCCCTGAAGCGAGACCGTGTGCCGCAGTACGTCCGTATCACCGCGTACGACGTCGGACGCGCCCTGCGTCGCCGGAAGCCGGAGCCGGACAGTGATGACCTGCTCCCCGCCCCACTCCGTATGCCGCGTTCCGCAATGAATGCCCCGTGCCGGCGACCCAATCCGCCGCGCACTCGACAGTGACGGAAACCCCCTGTGATCACCACGACGGGCCTGACGAAGGTCTACCGCTCACGAGGCCGCGAGGTCACCGCGCTCGACGGCGTCGATCTGCACGTCCGGGAGGGCGAGGTGTTCGGCGTCGTCGGCCAGAGCGGCGCCGGCAAGTCCACCCTCATCCGCTGCGTGAACCTCCTGGAGCGCCCCAGCTCCGGCACGGTCACCGTGGCCGGACAGGACCTGACCGCGCTCGCCGGCAACGGCCAGCGCGCGAGCGCCGCCCTGCGCCGCGCCCGCAGCCGCATCGGCATGGTCTTCCAGCACTTCAACCTGCTCTCCTCGCGCACCGTCCAGGCCAATGTCGAACTCCCGCTGGAGATCCTCGGCATATCCGGCAAGGAACGCTCGCGCAAGGCGCTCGAACTGCTGGGCCTGGTCGGCCTCGCGGACAAGGCCAAGTCCTACCCGGCGCAGCTCTCCGGCGGTCAGAAGCAGCGCGTCGGCATCGCCCGCGCGCTGGCCGGCGACCCCAAGGTGCTGCTCTCCGACGAGGCCACCTCCGCGCTCGACCCCGAGACCACCCGGTCGATCCTGCAACTCCTGCGCGACCTCAACCAGGAACTCGGCCTGACCGTGCTGCTGATCACGCACGAGATGGACGTCGTCAAGACGGTCTGCGACTCGGCCGCGCTCATGAAGGGCGGCCGGGTGGTGGAGACCGGCACCGTCGCCGAACTCCTGGCCACCCCCGGCTCCGAGCTGGCCCACGAGCTGTTCCCGGTCGGCGGCGAGCCCTCCGCGACCGGCCGCACCGTCGTGGACGTCACCTTCCTCGGCGAGGCCGCCACCCAGCCGGTGATCTCCCAGTTGGCGCGCACGTACAACATCGACATCTCGATCCTCGGCGCGGCGATGGACACCGTCGCCGGGCGGCAGGTCGGCCGGATGCGGATCGAACTGCCCGGCTCGTACGAGGAGAACGTGGTGCCGATCGGCTTCCTGCGCGAACAGGGGCTGCACGTCGAAGTGGCGCCGAAGGACACGACGCCGCCCATCGTGGGCCTGGCCGCAGCCGACTCCACCCCGGCCAAGGAGGGTGCCAAGTGACCTGGTCCGAGATGTGGCCCGCGCTCAACGACGCCAGCATGGACACCCTGTTCATGGTGTGGTGGTCGACGCTCTACGCGGTGCTCGGCGGGTTGCCGCTGGGCGTGCTGCTGGTCCTCACCGACCGCGGCGGCCAGTTGCAGAACGTCGTCGTCAACAAGTTCATCGGCGCCGTGGTGAACATCGGCCGCTCGCTGCCGTTCATCATCCTCATCGTCGCGCTGATCCCCTTCAGCCGCTTCGTCGTCGGCACCTCCATCGGCCCCTCGGCCGCGGTGGTGGCGCTGGCGATCGGTGCCATCCCCTTCTTCGCCCGGCTGGTGGAGACCGCGCTGCGCGAGGTGGACGGCGGGCTGGTGGAGGCCGTGCAGTCGATGGGCGGCGGCACCTGGACCATCGTCTTCAAGGTGCTGCTGCCGCAGGCGCTGCCGTCCCTGATCGCCGGCCTGACCACCACCGTGATCACGCTCATCAGCTACTCGGCGATGGCCGGCGCGGTCGGCGGCGGCGGGCTCGGCAACCTGGCGATCGTCAACGGCTACCAGCGCTCGGACGACCGGCTGATGCTCGTCACCGTCATCCTGCTGATCGTCGTCGTCACCTTCGTGCAGATCGTCGGCGACCTGGCGGTACGCCTGATCGGCCGCCGCACCGGCACCGTCCCCGCCGGGCGGAGCTGGCTGCGGCTGCCGGGGGCCCGCAAGCCGGCCGCCACCGCGAGCACCAAGGCCACGGCCGCCGACGTCGAAGCCGGGACCGGGAGCGGCGCCGCCGCCACGGTGCCGGCGCAGACCGCGACCGCCACGGTCGCCGAGGCCACCGCGGTCGCCGAGGCCACGCGGCCCGACGACGAGTCCGCCGCACCGGCCGGCGGGCGCGCCGGCTGAACCGGTCACGCCCGGCGACACCCGAACCGGACGGGCGGCCACCCAAGCCAGCAGGCCGCCCGCCCCACCAGAACCACCCGTCCCCGTCCCCATCCGCCCGGACCCTTTGCCGGGCATACCCTCTCGACCGCGAGTGTGTCGAGTAACGTCCAGAAAGAGGCACTCTTCGTGCGTACCACCACCAAGCTCACCGCCGCAGCCGCGGTCGCCGCCGCAGCCGCCATCGCCCTCAGCGCGTGCAGCGCGCCCTCCGACTCCAAGGACGACGGCGACAAGGACTCGCCGCTGATCGTCGCCGCGAGCCCCACGCCGCACGGCGACATCCTGAAGTTCGTCAAGGACAACCTGGCGAAGGAGGCGGGGCTGAAGCTGGAGGTGAAGGAGTTCAACGACTACATCCTCCCCAACACCGCCACCGAGAACGGTGAGGTGGGCGCGAACTTCTTCCAGCACAAGCCCTACCTGGACGAGTTCAACAAGAAGCACAAGACCCACATCGTGCCGGTCGTCAACGTCCAGATCGAGCCGCTCGGCCTGTATACGAAGAAGGGCAAGAAGCTCTCCGACCTGGGCCCCGGCAGCTCCATCGCACTGCCCAACGACGTCAGCAACGAGGGCCGCGCGCTCAAGCTGCTCGCCGACAACGGTCTGATCGTGCTGAAGGACGGCATCGGCAGCGACGCCACCCTCAAGGACATCAAGGACAAGAAGGGCATCGAGTTCACCGAGCTCGAAGCCCCGCAGATCCCCGCGCGCCTGAAGGACGTCGACGCCGCCGTCATCAACGGCAACTTCGCCATCGGCGCCAAGCTCAAGCCCGCCACGGACGCCCTCGCACTGGAGAAGGGCGAGGGCAACCCGTACGCCAACTTCCTCGCCGTCAAGGAGGGCAAGGAGGACGACCCGCGGGTCAAGAAGCTCGCCAAGCTGCTGAACACGCCCGAGGTCAAGAAGTTCATCGAGGACAAGTACGAGGGCGCCGTCATCCCGGCGTTCGGCGCCCCGACGAGCTGATCCACCCTCCGGCTCCCGACGGCCCCGCGCACCCCCCGGGCGTGCGCGGGGCCGTCGCGCATGGCACATTTACGGCCGCATGCTGCATGCTTGTGCACTCAGACGGCCCCGGGCACGTACACCTCTCCGCGTTGGAGCAGCGCATGACACGCACCTTTCCGGACGTATCGATCAGTACGGACCGGCTGGAGCTGCGCCCCTTGGAGCTGGCCGACGTCCCGCCACTGACCGACATGATGAACGACGAACAGATCGTGGCCTGGACCTCGGTCGGCCACCCCTACACCGCCGACCGGGCCCGCGACTGGATCGTCAGGCGTGCCCCGAACGAACGCGTCCAGGGGCGCGGCATCGTCTTCGGCGTATCGGAGTTCCTCACCCAGCGCCTGGTCGGCGTCGTCACCCTCTTCCACACCGACTGGCGCACCCTGTCCACCGAGATCGCCTACGTCACCGCGCCCTGGGCGCGCGGCGAGGGGTACGCCAGCGAATCCGTCCTGGCCGTGGCCGACTGGCTGTTCCGGGCCCAGAAGTTCGAGCGCCTGGAACTGCGCACCGCCGCCGACAACACCGCGGCCCAACAGGTCGCCCAGAAGATCGGCTGCATCAGCGAGGGCGTGCTGCGCAACGCCTGGATAGCGCGGTCGCGCACCGAGGACGGCGGCTGGGCGGACATCCGTACCGACCTGATCGTGTGGAGCCTGCTGCCCGAGGACCTCGAAGGCGGCCCCGAGCAGTTCGCCGACGGCTCCGGGTACGCGCCGCTGCCGAGTTGGCGCTGAGCGGCCCGCACCGCCGGTCTGGACCACCCGGGGGTACGCTCACGGTGTTCCGCTCCGCAGCCCGGCCGCCGGCCGGCGTGCGGGGAATGTTCGTATTCGCCCGCCGGGTTTCCCGCGATCTGCCCGCGCCACCCCGCCCGTGCCCGGGGGCTTGCCCCGAGCCCCCGCGGGCGCCCGCGATCACAGCCCAGGAGACTGACGAAAGATGGCCGACCGCGTCACGGTGATCGGATGGGACGGCTCTCCCTTGACGGACGCGGCCCGCTCCGCGCTCGGCGCCGCCACCCTGGTCGCGGGCGCCGCCCACCACCTGGCCAGGCCCGAAGTGCCGCCCGCCGCCGAACGCATCCGGCTCGGCAGCGTGGACCTCGCCGCCCGGCGCATCGCGGGGCACCGCGGCTCCGCCGTCGTACTGGCCGACGGCGACCCCGGCTTCTTCGGCGTCGTCCGTGCCCTGCGCGCGCCCGAGCACGGCCTTGAGGTGGAGGTGGTGCCCGCCGTCTCGGCCGTCGCCGCCGCCTTCGCCCGGGCCGGCATGCCCTGGGACGACGCCCAGGTGGTCAGCGCCCACAGCCGGGACCTGCGCCGGGCCGTCAACGTCTGTCGGGCGCACCCCAAGGTCGCCGTCCTCACCTCGCCGGGTGCTGGCCCCGCCGAACTGGCCCTGCTGCTCGGCCCCGTCCACCGCACCTTCGTCATCTGCGAGGCGCTCGGCACCGAGCAGGAGCGGATGACCGTACTGACCTCGGACAAGGTCCCCGACCACGTGTGGCGCGACCCCAACGTGGTCATCGTCATCGGCGGCGCAGGCCACGTGTCCGCGCCGAGCGGCGCCCAGACCGGCAGTTGGATCGCCGGCCGCGAGCCCGGCTATCCGCCGGCCATCCGCGGCTGGGCGCTGCCCGGTTCCACCTACGGCGCCACCGCCGACCGCGGCGAGGGCGAGGCGCGCTGGCTGCGCGCCGCCCAACTCGCCCGGCTCGGGCCGCGCGTGGGCGACCTGATCTGGGACATCGGCGCTGGCAGCGGCGGTACGGCGGTGGAGGCAGCCAGATTCGGGGCGGCGGTCATCGCCGTCGACCAGGATGCGGACGCCTGTGGCCGGATCACCGCAGTCGGGCGGCGTTTCCAGGTGCAACTCCAGGTCGTGCACGGCACGGCGCCGCAGGTGCTCGAAGACCTGCCGGAGCCGGACGCGATCCGGATCGGAGGTGGTGGCGCGGCCGTCGTCGCCGCGTGCGCCGACCGCCGCCCCGAACGCATCGTCACCCACGCGGCCACGCGTGACCAGGCAGAAGCCATCAGCCGGGCGCTGACCGACGGCGGTTACGGTGTCGAGTGCGTGATGCTCCAGGCGGTGGAAATGGACGCCCGCGCCTGGTCGGAACGCGACCGCTCGGTCGCCTTCCTGCTCTGCGGGCACCGCCCCCACCCGTGACCTGCGCCCGGTGCGACCGGGGTAGGCTGGCGGACTGTTGTACGGCCGCTCGGCACGCGGCGTCCGCGCGTCCATGACCTGGGCGCACGACCCCGGCCGGGACCGCCGTACGACCAGGGCGGGGGACGCGCCACGTGCCGCACAGCGCGGACGCTCGTTCTTGCTGGAGAGCGGTTGGAAGGACCACGGAGCGATGGGCGAGGGGTACGCATGACCGACACCGGCGACGTCCCGGGCGAGGGATTGCCGGGGAACGCGGGCGGCCGGCCCACCGGGTCGCGCTCCGCCAACGCTCACCACCACGCCGGCACCACCCCCGGCGGCCCATCCGCGGGCCGCGGCCGACAACTGGCCTACTCCTTCGACACCGATGCCGACGCAGACGAACACGAGGACCACGCCGACCACATGGACCAGGGCGAGCACGGTGAAGACGATGATCTGCTCCTGATGCCCGGTGCGCAAGGGGCGTGGATGGAGCAACAGCCGCGCTACCACCAGGCCCAGCCGCCCGCCGCCGGCCCGCAGCCCGGCGCGATCGCGCAGCCGCAGGCCGCGGGGCAGCCGGCAGGTCAGTCGCGGCCCTCAGGGGCGCACGAGGACGGCGGCCGGGACACCGGCTCGTTCGGCTACCCGGACGCCCACGCCGCGCAGGCCGGCCAGCCGCTGCCGCAGGCCGCCCCCGCCGACCAGCCGGCCCGCCGGCCCCTGCACCAGGGCCCGCCGCTGCCTGAGCAGGCCGGCGGCCGGGTGCGCTCGCTCGCCGACCGGGGCCCGACGGGCGCCGCCCGCGCGGCCCGGGCCCACGCCGGCCAGGCCGGTCCCGCACACCCGGACGGAGCGGCCCCCGGGGCCGAACTCCCGGGCGAGGCAACGCCGCTGACCGGCCCGCCGCACGCGGAACCCTGGCCGCACCAGGCCCCCGCCCCGAGCGCCCCGGCTGCGCCCGCCGCCCCGGCGGGCCAGGGCGTCCCGCTGCCCCCGCCCGCCCCCGGTACGGAGACGGCCGCAGCAGAAACGGTCGGTCGTCCCGCCGGACAGGGCGCGCCGCAGGTGACGCCGGATCAGCCGGGCACCACGCCGGGCGCCCCCGCGGCCACCCCCACCGCAGGGGGCGAACTGCCCGCCCCCCGCGCTCCGCAGCCCAACGCCCGCCCCGCGCGCCCGCGCCCGCGAGCACCGCGGTACGAGGCGCCGCGCGTGGTGGGCCGCCCTCCGGTCGCCCACCCGTTGGCGCCGCAGGCCCCGGGCGCGACCGGTACGCAGGGCGGCACCGGAACGCCGGGTGGCGGCTCGGCTGCTCCTGACTCGGCCGCCCCTGGTGCGGCGGCCCCCGGTGCGGCCACTGCCGGTGCCGCGGCCCCCGGCCCGGGCGCGGCGCCGCAGTCCGTGGCTGGTGCGGCCGGCGCCGCCGGTACGCAGTCGGGGCCCGCCAC
>NZ_JBLIWA010000041.1:0-5647 GCF_047525675.1 Streptomyces sp. 796.1
GCCCCGGGCCGCCCCTCGCGTCGCCGGCGCCGCACTAGGGCGCGTGGCCCTCCCGCGAGCCGAGGCCCTCGTCCTCGGCGTCCGTCCACAGCGCACGGTCGTACGGCGTGTCGGGGATGGGCACCCGTTCCTGCTTGGCCGGTTCCGGTGGGGCCGACGCGCGGAGCAGCGCGACGCTCTCCCGGAGGTGGTCCGCATCGGTACGTACCCTGCGGACGTCCAGACTGTCGGTGCCGACGTGCTGTTCGAGCCGTCCGACGGACCGCACCAGGTCGTCGAGACTTCGCTGAACGGCCGTCAACTCATCGTGTACGGACATGACTTGTCCTCACTTCCGCGGTTGCGGACGGCGACACTCATGCGACAGCGAGTGTCGCGCGCCGCGCCCGCTGTTGGGAAGAGATCTGCCGGGATTCTGGGCGCACACCGGTCATATCGCGCCCCTCCCGCCCCAAGCCTAGCCCCGCGAACCGGCCCGATTCGGACGCGCTACGCCGCCCGGGTGGTGGTCGGTTTCGGCCATCTCGCACCCGCTCGGAGCGGGCTACGCCGGTCGGGTGGCCTTGCCTTCGCGCCCCGCCGTGTCGGGGTGATGGGCCGGTCGCGGTCGCCTTCAGTGAGTGGTCAGCCCATCCGATGAGCGGTGCAGCACCCGGAGGTACCAGCCATGCCCGTGGACGGCGTCACGAGGGGGCCGGTGGCCCGTACCCGCCGCTGCGTCGCCCTGTTCGCGGCCGGGGTGCTGCTGCCGCTGCCGGTGGTGGCCGGGTGCAGTTCGGGCGGGGACGAGGACGCGGCGGCGGCCCCCGCGGCGCACGACGTGGCGAGCGCCGCCCGCGCCGACCTGTCCGGCCGCGGCACGCTGCGCTGGGCCCTGGACGCCGCGCCCGCCACCCTCAACGCCTACCGCGCCGACGCCGACGCCGGCACCGACCGGGTGGCCGGCGCCGTGCTGCCGCTGCTGTTCACGCTCGACCAGCAGGGCCGGCCGCAGCGCAACCCGGACTACCTGGAATCCGCCGAGGTCATCGACCGCGAGCCGCGCCAGGTCGTCGGCTACCGGCTGAACCCCAAGGCGGTCTGGAGCAACGGCCGGGCGCTCGGGGTGGCCGACTTCCGCGCCCAGTGGCGGGCGCTGCGGGGCAAGGACGCCGCGTACCGGGCGGCCCGCAACGCCGGGTACGAGCGCATCGAGCGCATCGCGCCCGGCGAGGAACCGGGCGAGATCGAGGTCACCTTCCGGCGCCCGTACGCGGATTGGCGGGCCCTGTTCGCCCCGCTGTACCCGAAGGAGGCGATGGCCACCCCGAGCGCCTTCAACGAGGGAAGCAGGCGACAACTGCCGCTCACCGCAGGCCCGTTCACCTTCTCGGACGGCAACTCGCCGGCGGCAGCCGGGCGTACGGCGGGCAGCGCGGGGGAGCGGGTCGGCCACGGCGAGCAGCGCGACGAGCGCCCGGAGGAGCCGGACGAGCCAGCGGAGCAGCAGGAGAAACAAGAGAAACAAGAGAAGCCGGAGAAGCCGGCGGCGGACTCGGCGGGCGCCGGGAAGTCCGACGACTCGGAGAAGTCCGACGAGGCCGGGAACGCTGAGGACGCCGCCCCCGCGAAGGCCGCGGGCAAGGGCAAGGGCAAGGGCAAGGCCAAGCGCAAGGGCGCGGCCCGTACGCCGATCACCCTGGTCCGCAACCCGCGCTGGTGGGGCGAGTCCGCGCGGCTCGATCAACTGGTGTTCAAGCCGGTGCCGCGGGCCGAGCGGGCCGCCGCGCTGATCGCCGGCCGGCTGGACGTGGCCGAGGTCGACGCGGCCACGGCCGACCGGATCGCCCGGGCCGGCGGCTCGCTGGCGGCCGGTGCCAAGGGAGGCGCCAGGCCGGCGCAGGGCGCGCCGCCCGGTGGCGGCCCGGGCGAGGCCGCCGGCCCGCCGCCCCTGCTCGCCCCCGCCAGGACCACGCTGACCGGCACCGCGGGCGCGCTGCGGTCCTGGGTGATCGAGTACGGGCCGCGGCCGGCCAAGGACACCGCGCTGAAGGCGATCGCCGCCGAGCGCGCGGCGGCGGCCCGGCGCGCCGCGGAGGCCAGGGCGCTGGCCACGTTCACCGTCCGCAGATCGCTCGAACCCGCCTACACCCAACTCGCCCTGAACGGCACCGCCGGGCCGCTGGCCGACGAGCGGGTGCGCCGGGCCGTGGCCCGCGCGATCGACCGGGCGGCGCTGACCGAGGCGGTGTACGCGCCGCTGGGGCTGAGCGGCAAGCCGCTCGGCAGCCACCTGCGGGTGGCGGGCCAGCACGGCTACCGCGACAACAGCGGCGCCCTGGGCAGCCGCAACACCGCCGCCGCCCGCTCGCTGCTCGCCGACGCGGGCTGGCAGCCGGGCACGGCCGGGGCCGCGCGTTCCGCGGGCGCGAAGCCGGACGCGGCGCACGGCAAGGCACAGGACAAGGCGCGGGACGCGGGGAAGCACGGCGACGCCGGGGCGCCGAACGCGGCCGGCTCCCGGCCCCCGAAGCCGGAGCAGCCGCCGCACCGGCCCGACCACCCGGACCGGCCGAAGCCGGGCCCGTCCGGCGACCGCGACCACGCCGACCGGCCGAAGCCGCCCCGCCCGGGCAGCCCGGCCGGGCCGGAGCAGGAGCAAGGCCAGCGGCCGGAGCAGGAAGAGCAGGCGGCGGGTGCGGGGCGGGCCGCGGCGCCGGCCGCCGGGCCCGGTCTGGAGCGGGACCAGCCCGAGCGCGACCGGCCGCGCGGCCAGGCACCGGCGGAGGGCCCCGCGCGCGGCACGCAGGCCGGGCCGCGGCTGCTGCCCGGCGGGGCTCCGATCCGGGTCAAGGACGGCCAGCCGCTGCTGCTGCGGTTTGTGCTGCCGACCGGTGCGGGCACCGAGCAGGCGGCCGAGGTCGGCGAGCGCATCGTCCGGATGCTGGGGCGGATCGGCGTGCAGACCGACGTGGTGAAGGTGGCGAAGGACCGCTACTTCAGCGACTACGTGGCCCGCGGCGACTTCGACCTGGCCCTCTACTCCTGGCCCGCGACCGCCTTCCCGGCCACCGACGCCCGGCCGATCTTCGCCAAGCCGCGCCCGGCGTCGGACGGCTCGCTGCTGGTGGAGCAGAACTACAGCCGGGTCGGCACCGACCAGATCGACCAGCTCTTCGAGCAGGCGTCCAGCGAACTCGACCCGGACGCCGCGGCCAAGCTGCTGCGCCGCGCCGACGCCCGCATCTGGGCCGCGGCCGGCTCCCTCCCGCTCTACCAGCGCCCCCAACTGGTCGCGGTCCGCTCCGGCCTCGCCAACGTCGGCGCCTTCGGCCTCCAGACCCCCCACTACCAGGACATCGGCTACGCACGGGCGGAGGACGCGAAGCCGGACGGGGAGTAATCAGGAGCCGGGGACGGCGGGCCCCGGCGGGGCGCGACCAGCCCCACCCGATTCCGTACCCCACCCCTCTCCAGCCCCTCTCCAGCCGGCGAGCGGCCCGACGAAGGCTGGGGAAAGGGCAGGTGAATCCCGGGCCCCCGGGGCCGGGCTGAGCTGCGCGGGGCCGGTGGCCGGGCGGGGTCGGAGGCGGGCTGGGGCGGCCGATCCCGCCCTTGCCCCGTACCATGGGGTAAGGCCGAGGCTTGAGATCTGCCCGGCAGCGCGCGTACCGGACCGTACGCCGCGATCCACGATTCCGGGAGAAGCGCCGCAGTGCCCACGCGCCACGATATTCGTAACGTCGCCATCGTTGCCCACGTCGACCACGGCAAGACGACCCTCGTCGACGCCATGCTCAAGCAGGCGGGCGCCTTCGCGGCGCACGCGGCCGAGAAGCTCGACGACCGGATGATGGACTCCAACGACCTGGAGCGTGAGAAGGGCATCACGATCCTGGCCAAGAACACGGCCGTCAAGTACCACCCCAAGGACGGTGGTGACCCGATCACCATCAACATCATCGACACCCCCGGCCACGCCGACTTCGGTGGCGAGGTCGAGCGCGGCCTGTCGATGGTGGACGCCGTCGTGCTGCTCGTGGACGCCTCCGAGGGCCCGCTGCCGCAGACCCGCTTCGTGCTCCGCAAGGCGCTCGCGGCCCGGATGCCGGTCATCCTGTGCATCAACAAGACCGACCGCCCGGACTCGCGCATCGACGAGGTCGTCAACGAGACCTACGACCTCTTCCTCGACCTGGACGCGGACGAGGACCAGATCGAGTTCCCGATCGTCTACGCCTGTGCCCGCGACGGCGTCGCCTCGCTGACCAAGCCGGAGGACGGCACCGTCCCGGCCGACAGCGAGAACCTGGAGCCGTTCTTCACCACCCTGCTCTCGCACGTGCCGGCCCCCGAGTACGACGAGGGCGGCCCGCTCCAGGCGCACGTCACCAACCTGGACGCGGACAACTTCCTCGGCCGCATCGCGCTGCTGCGCGTGGAGCAGGGCGAGTTGAAGAAGGGCCAGACCGTCGCCTGGATCAAGCGCGACGGCACCGTCTCCAACGTGCGCATCAGCGAGCTGATGATGACCGAGGCGCTGACCCGCAAGCCCGCCGAGAAGGCGGGCCCGGGCGACATCTGCGCCGTCGCCGGCATCCCTGACATCATGATCGGCGAGACGCTGGCCGACCCGGAGAACCCGGTGGCGCTGCCGCTGATCACCGTGGACGAGCCGGCGATCTCCATGACCATCGGCACCAACACCTCGCCGCTGGTCGGCCGCGGCGGCACCGGCAAGGGCGCGGACGCCAAGGCCGCGGTCAAGGACCGCAAGGTCACCGCCCGCCAGGTCAAGGACCGGCTGGACCGCGAGCTGATCGGTAACGTCTCGCTGCGCGTCCTGGACACCGAGCGCCCGGACGCCTGGGAGGTGCAGGGCCGCGGTGAGCTGGCGCTCGCCATCCTGGTCGAGACGATGCGCCGGGAGGGCTTCGAGCTCACCATCGGCAAGCCGCAGGTGGTCACCAAGGAGATCGACGGCAAGCTGCACGAGCCGATCGAGCGCATCACCATCGACGTGCCCGAGGAGCACATGGGCGCGGTCACCCAGCTCATGGGCACCCGCAAGGGCCGCATGGACAACATGTCCAACCACGGCTCCGGCTGGGTGCGGATGGAGTTCATCGTCCCCTCCCGCGGCCTGATCGGCTTCCGTACGGAGTTCCTCACCAACACCCGCGGCACCGGCATCGCGCACTCCATCCACGAGGGCCACGAGCCGTGGTTCGGCGAGCTGGTCACCCGGAACAACGGCTCGCTGGTCGCCGACCGCTCCGGTGCGGTCACCGCGTTCGCGATGACCAACCTCCAGGAGCGCGGCGTGCTCTTCACCGAGCCGGGCACCGAGGTGTACGAGGGCATGATCGTCGGTGAGAACTCGCGCTCCGACGACATGGACGTGAACATCACCAAGGAGAAGAAGCTCACCAACATGCGCTCCTCCACGGCCGACGTCGCCGAGTCGATCGTGCCGCCGCGCAAGCTCTCCCTTGAGCAGTCCCTGGAGTTCTGCCGCGACGACGAGTGCGTCGAGGTGACGCCGGAGGCGGTCCGCATCCGCAAGGTCGTCCTGGACCAGAAGGAGCGTGGCCGCGCCGCCTCGCGCGCCAAGCGCTGACGCACCGCCTTCCCGCGCGGGCGCGCGGGAGCACGCCGGACCAGACCG
>NZ_JBLIWA010000041.1:5710-55353 GCF_047525675.1 Streptomyces sp. 796.1
CCCCCCCCCCCCCCCCCCCCACGGCTGTGCCCGGGCTCGTACGGCGGCGATTCGTACGGCACCAGGCTGTACGGCACCGGCCCGTGCGGCATCGGCCTGTACGGCGCTGGCGGCTCGTACAACATCGGCCCGTACGAGACCAGCCCGCTGCCCGCCCCCGGTGGGACCGCCCTGGTCGTGGGCGGGGGCGCGGGGTGCGGGTGGTCGTGTGGGGTGCCTCGGGGCGCCCCCGGTGTGCTCCCGAAGCACCCCCGGTGCGGTGCAGCGCCCGGCCGGCAGGCACAATCATGCTGATTCCCGTGCGGGGACCCGGCCGTCACGGGCCGGGACCGGCACGGCGCACCGTCGTGCGTTCCGGCCGCCGTGGGCAGCCGGAACGGTTCCGCCAGAAAGCAGAAGCCAGGCAAGCAGGCAGCCAGGCAGCGAGCGTGCCGGCCGGGCGGCCGGGTAGACAGCCGGCCAGCCGATCGGACGCCCGGCCGGCCGGCAAGGCGGGCAGCGGCCCGAGCGAGCCAGCCGCGTGTGCGGCCGGTGGGCGCGGGGCGGGCGAGCGCCTCCGGCTGCCGTCGCGGGCTCACGCTACGTTGCGTGGTTGCCGCGGAACGTCCGCATCGGGCCCGATCGGTGCCGTTCCTGGTGGTAGGCCCGGGCAGCGTGAGTCAACAAGTTTTCTGTCAACGGGCGTTCGGATATCGGTGACGACGTTCCGGATGTTGCGTTAACAGTCCGTTTCGCGGCTGTCTGTCTGCGATGCCTTTGTCCGGATTTCGGTACTCCGTCCCCGGGTGATGTGACCAAAGCGAGACCCTTTAAGTGTGGTTTACGAGCCAGGCGTGCTCAATCATGGGGTCCATTGAGCTCGGGTCAATGGGTCACGCGCTGTGGGGAGCGCCGACCTACGAGCACACTCGGGGTGCCGGGTCTTATGTCGCTGTCAGGGGTGTCAGCGCGTATCCGGTGCCCTCTCTCGTAGTGACAGTGGACTCCTGAGGAGGCAAACCCATGCGCGGTGCCAGTAGCGCCAAGTGGGTCGCGATGGCGGCGGTCGTGGCGCTGGCCGCGACGGCTTGCGGCGGCGGCGACAGTGACAGCGACGGCGGCAACAGCGGCCCGGTCGACAAGAGTGGCAAGGTCGTCTTCGACAACGGCGAGCCGCAGAAGCCGCTTCAGCCGGCGAACACGATGGAGTCGTACGGCAGCGCCGTCATCCGGTCGCTGTTCCAGGGCCTCGTTGACTACGAGGCGGGCACCGGCAAGATCGTCAAGGAGAACGCCGAGTCCGTCACCACGAAGGACAACAAGCTCTGGACGATCAAGCTCAAGAAGGGCTGGAAGTTCCACAACGGCGAGACGGTGACGTCGAAGTCGTACGTGGACGCCTGGAACTGGGCGGCTGCCACCAAGAACAACCAGCAGAACAGCTCCTGGTTCGCCGACATCAAGGGCTACGAGGACGTCCACCCGGAGAAGGGTGACGCCAAGAGCGACAAGATGTCGGGCCTGAAGGTCGTGGACGACACCACCTTCACCATCGAGCTCGTCACGCCGGTCCCGTACTACGAGTACAAGCTCGGCTACGAGGTCTTCTCGCCGCTCCCCTCGGGCTTCTTCCAGGACCCGAACGGCTACGGCCAGAAGCCGGTCGGCAACGGTCCCTACAAGTTCGTGAAGTGGGACCACAACAAGCAGATCGAGGTCGAGACCTTCGCCGGCTACCAGGGCTCCAACAAGCCCAAGAACGGCGGCGTGATCTTCAAGAACTACGCCAAGCCCGAGGCCGCGTACCAGGACCTGCGCTCCGACGCCGTTGACGTCATCCGCCAGGTGCCGCCGAACGACCTGCCGAACTACAAGAGCGACCTCGGCGACCGCGCGATCGACCAGGACTACTCGGCGATCCAGACGATCAACCCGGCGTTCTACAACACCCAGTTCAAGGACATCGACGTCCGGGTCATCCAGGGCCTGTCGATGGCGATCGACCGCGAGACGATCACCAAGACGGTGCTCCAGGGCACCCGCGTCCCCGCCACCGGCTGGGTCGCCAAGGACGTCCTCGGCTACCAGCCGGGCGCCTGTGGTGAGTTCTGCAAGTACGACCCCGAGAAGGCGAAGAAGCTCATCGCCGACGGTGGCGGCGTGCCGAACAAGGCCATCAAGATCCAGTACAACGCCGACGGCGGCCACAAGGAGTGGGTCGACGCGGTGTGCGGTTCCATCCGCAAGGCCGTGGGCATCGAGTGCGTCGGCGACGGCAAGGCCGACTTCCAGGCCGACCTGGAGGCCCGCGACAACAAGCAGGTCAAGTCGATGTACCGGTCCGGCTGGGTGCTGGACTACCCGTTCAACGGCAACTTCCTCCGGGACCTGTACGGCACCGGCGTCGCCGGTAACAAGGGCGCCTTCTCGGACAAGAAGTTCGACGACCTGGTGAAGAAGGCGGACAACGCCAAGACGCTGGAAGAGTCGGCCAAGGAGTACAACCTGGCCGAGCAGCAGCTCAAGAACACCTTCCCGGCCATTCCGCTCTGGTACTACAAGGTCAACTCTGGTTACTCGAAGAACGTTTCGAACGTGAAGTTCAACCAGAAGGGCGACCCGATCCTCACCGACATCACGGTGAAGCAGAAGTAATCGTCGGACGCTGATGCCAGGGGGCGCCCCGAACCGGGCGCCCCTTGGGCCACGGGGGCAGCCGGTTCCTTACCAGGAACACGGCTGCTTTCGGCCGACCCCAGGACGGAGGCACGATGGGGCGATACGTCGCGCGGCGACTGCTCCAGATGATCCCGGTGTTTATCGGGACGACTTTTCTCATCTTCTTCATGGTCCGGACCCTGCCCGGCGACCCCATCCGGGCGCTCTGGGGCGACAAGGAGCCCGACCCCACACAGCTTGCCGCGCTCCGTCATGAGTACGGGCTCGACGACCCGCTGTGGCAGCAGTACCTCGACTACATGAAGGGCCTCTTCCAGGGCGACTTCGGAACCACGGTCGGCGGCCGTCCGGTCTCCGAGATCCTGGGCGACGCCTTCCCGGTCACCATTCGGCTCGCGCTGATCGCGCTCCTCTTCGAGATGATCCTCGGACTCGTCCTGGGCGTCTTCGCGGGCATGAAGCGCGGCAAGGTCGTGGACCGCGCCGTGCTGGTGCTGACCCTGCTCGTCATCTCGATCCCGGTCTTCGTGCTGGCGTACATCTGCCAGACGGTGTTCGGCAACGAGCTGCAATGGACCAAGCCAACGGTCCAGGACTCGCTGGACATCCAACAACTCGTGCTACCAGGCATCGTGCTCGGTTCGCTGTCGCTGGCCTACGTGGCCCGGCTGACGCGCACCACCGTCGCCGAGAACCTGCGCGCCGACTACATGCGCACCGCACTGGCCAAGGGCCTGCCCAAGCGGCGCATCGTCGTCAACCACCTGCTGCGCAACTCGCTGATCCCCGTCGTCACCTTCCTCGGCACCGACCTGGGTGCGCTGATGGGCGGCGCCATCGTCACCGAGGGCATCTTCAACGTCCAGGGCGTGGGCGGTGCGCTCTATCAGGGGCTGCTCCGACGCGAGGGAAGCACCGTGGTGGGCATCGTGACCTGCCTGGTCTTCGTCTACCTCGCCATGTCCTTGATCATCGACCTGCTGTACGCGGTCCTGGACCCGAGGATTCGCTATGCCTGACATCACCAAGACGCCGGACTCCTCGGCGCCCAAGGCAGCCGACACCACCAAGGCCACGGCCACGGCCGCGGTGGCCGACGCCGCGCCCGAGAAGGTGCGCAGCCTGTGGGGCGACGCCTGGCGCGACCTGCGCCGCAACCCCTTCTTCATCATCTCGGCGCTGCTCGTGCTGCTGCTGATGGTCATGGCCTTCTTCCCCGGCTGGTTCACCAGCGCCGGGCCGCGGGACGCCGACCTCCAGAACCACTACCTGAGCAAGCCGGAGCTGGGGAAGTTCTTCTCGCCCGACTGGTTCGGCTATGACAACCAGGGCCGCAGCATCTACGCCCGCGTCGTGTACGGCACCCGCGCCTCCATCGAGGTCGGCGTCGGCGTCACCGCGCTGGTCACCATCTTCGGTGGCCTGATGGGCATGCTCGCCGGCTACTTCGGCGGCTGGCTCGACGCCCTGCTGTCCCGCATCACCGACGTGTTCTTCGGCATCCCGTTCCTGCTCGGCGCCCTCGTCGTGCTGAACGCGTTCACCGAGCGCTCGGTGCCGGTCGTCATCGGCGCGCTGGCCTTCCTCGGCTGGACCCAGATCGCCCGCGTCATGCGCGGTTCGGTCATCACCACCAAGCAGGCGGACTACGTGATGGCGGCCAAGGCGCTCGGCGCCGGCACCGGCCGCATCCTGCTCCGGCACATCCTGCCGAACGCCATGGCACCGGTGATCGTCGTCGCGACCATCGCGCTCGGCGGGTACATCTCGGCCGAGGCGACCCTGTCGTACCTGGGCATGGGTCTCGCGGAGCCGACGGTCTCCTGGGGCATCGACATCTCGACCGCGTCCCAGGTGGTGCGGAACAACCCGCACGCCCTGTTCTTCCCGGCCGGCATGCTGACCCTGACCGTCTTCGCGTTCATCATGCTCGGCGACGCGGTGCGCGACGCCCTCGACCCCAAGCTGCGCTGAGGGAGGCGTACGTGACCACCATCGACAAGACCGCGAGCGCCCCCAGCCGGCGCATCGAGGACGACGGCAACACCCCGCTGCTCGAAGTACGGGACCTGCACGTCGAGTTCAAGACCCGCGACAGCCTGGTCAAGGCCGTCAACGGCGTGAACTACAGCGTGCGAGCCGGCGAGACGCTGGCCGTGCTCGGCGAGTCCGGGTCCGGCAAGTCCGTGACGGCCCAGGCCATCATGGGCATCCTCGACATGCCGCCGGGCCGCATCCCGCAGGGCGAGATCCGGTTCCGCGGCGAGGACATGCTCACCATGTCCAACGAGGCGCGCCGGCAGATCCGCGGCCGGAAGATCGCGATGATCTTCCAGGACGCGCTCTCCTCGCTGAACCCGGTGCTCTCCGTGGGCTACCAGCTCGGCGAGATGTTCCGGGTGCACCAGGGGCTGTCCCGCAAGGCCGCCAAGGCCAAGTCCATCGAGCTGATGGACCGGGTCCGCATCCCCGCCGCCAAGGACCGGGTGAACGACTACCCGCACCAGTTCTCCGGCGGTATGCGCCAGCGCATCATGATCGCCATGGCGATGGCGCTGGAACCCGACCTGATCATCGCGGACGAGCCCACCACCGCTCTCGACGTCACCGTGCAGGCCCAGGTCATGGACCTGCTCGCGGAGTTGCAGAGCGAGTACAACATGGGGCTCATCCTGATCACCCACGACCTCGGCGTGGTCGCCGACGTCGCGGACAAGATCGCGGTGATGTACGCGGGCCGCATCGTGGAGACCGCGCCCGTGCACGAGCTCTACAAGCGCCCCGCGCACCCCTACACCCGCGGCCTGCTCGACTCGATCCCGCGCCTGGACCAGAAGGGCCAGGAGCTGTACGCGATCAAGGGCCTGCCGCCCAACCTGACGCGCATCCCCACGGGCTGTGCGTTCAACCCGCGCTGCCCCAAGGCGCAGGACATCTGCCGTACCGAGGTGCCCGCGCTGCACCCGGTGACCGAGCGGGACGGCGCCGACCTGCCGGGCCGCGGCAGTGCGTGCCACTTCTGGAAGGAGACGATCCATGGCTGACCCCGGAAAGAAGGACGAGGCGGCCGGCCAGAAGGGCGCGTCGCCGGACACCACCCCCAACGTCACCAAGGTGGAGGTCGTGGACGCCACGACCGAGGCCGAGGTGGAGGCGGTGCTGGACGCGCCGGTCGAGCGCGGTGAGCCGATCCTCCAGGTCCGCAACCTGATGAAGCACTTCCCGCTGACCCAGGGCATCCTCTTCAAGCGGCAGATCGGCGCGGTCAAGGCCGTCGACGGCGTCTCCTTCGACCTGTACCAGGGCGAGACGCTGGGCATCGTGGGCGAGTCCGGCTGTGGCAAGTCCACCGTCGCCAAGCTGCTCATGACGCTGGAGCGGGCGACCGCGGGCGAGGTCTTCTACAAGGGCCAGGACATCACCAAGCTGTCCGGCCGCGCGCTGAAGGCCGTACGCCGCAACATCCAGATGGTCTTCCAGGACCCGTACACCTCGCTGAACCCGCGCATGACGGTCGGCGACATCATCGGGGAGCCCTTCGACATCCACCCGGAGGTCGCGCCCAAGGGCGACCGGCGCCGCAAGGTGCAGGAACTCCTGGACGTGGTGGGCCTCAACCCGGAGTACATCAACCGGTACCCGCACCAGTTCTCCGGCGGTCAGCGCCAGCGCATCGGCATCGCCCGCGGCCTGGCGCTCAACCCGGAGATCATCATCTGCGACGAGCCGGTCTCGGCCCTGGACGTGTCGGTCCAGGCGCAGGTCATCAACCTGATGGAGAAGCTCCAGGACGAGTTCAACCTGTCCTACATCTTCATCGCGCACGACCTGTCCATCGTCCGGCACATCTCCGACCGGGTCGGCGTGATGTACCTGGGCAAGATGGCCGAGATCGGTACGGACGTCGAGATCTACGACCACCCGACGCACCCCTACACCCAGGCGCTGCTGTCGGCCGTCCCGGTCCCCGACCCCGACGCCCGCGACGGCCGCGAGCGGATCATCCTCTCCGGAGACGTCCCCTCGCCGGCCAACCCGCCCTCCGGCTGCCGCTTCCGCACCCGTTGCTGGAAGGCGGAGGACAAGTGCTCCAAGGAGGTCCCGCTGCTCGCGATCCCGCAGCGTTTCGTGGGCAAGAACACCCCCGCGGCACACGAGTCGGCGTGCCACTTCGCGGAGGAGAAGGACGTCGTCCACGCGTGAGCCGTGACGCCCGCCGCTGCGGCGGGCACCGGAGAAGTCCCACCGGGCGCCCGGGCCGATCTTTCGGCCCGGGCGCCCGGTGCGTAGGGGCCCTGCGGGGCGTCCGCAGGCGCGGTCGGCGTGGGCGCGGGGCGTTCTCGTACGGGCCGGCCGCAGGACGGCGCGGGGGCCGGCGTGCGTAGATGCCGCCCCCGGCTGCTGCTCACACCCGTCGCCACCGCGCCAGTGCCAGCGAGAAGAACCCGAACAGCACGAGGCCCACGGCGATCGCCGCCAGCAGCCACGGGCCGGCCGGGGTGTCGGCGAAGCTGCGCAGGGTGTCGTCCATGCCCTTCGCCTGCCCCGCGTCGTAGTCCAGCGCCGCCCGTACGGCGAAGGCACCGGCCACCGCGAACAGCGCGCCCCGCGCCACCCCACCGACGACGCCCAGCACGTCGACCGCCCGCCGCGCGGCCCGGGACATCCGCGCGTGCTTGAGGTGCTTGTGGAACGAGCGCCGGGCGGCCCGCAGGAGAATCCACACCCCGGCGCCCGCCACCACCAGCCCGGCGCCGGCCACCAGCCACTGCCCGGCGGGCCAGCCCAGGGCGTCGGCCGTCACGTCGCGGGAGCGTTCGTCGCTGGACCCGCTGCCCCGGTCGGTGAGGGCGAAGGAGATCATCGAGTACGCCGTGAACGCGTAGAACACGGCGCGCCCGGCGGACGCCAGCCGCTTGCGGGCGGTGTGCCCGTCCGGCCCGGCCGCCCCGAACAGCGCCTCCGACAGGCGCCACAGGGCGAGGCCGGCGATGCCCGCGCCGACGGCCCAGATGAGGAAGCCGCCGAAGGGCTGTCTGCCGAGTTCACGCAGGGCGCCGCCGTTGTCGGCCTGCTCGCCGCCGCCGAAGGCGATGCGCAGCGCGAGCAGCCCGACGAGGCAGTAGAGCACGCCGCGGGCGGCCAGCCCCCAGCGGGCGGCGGCGTCCATGGCCGTACTGTTCGCCGCCTTGCGGGCCGCGCCCCGGCCTTCCCGTACCGCAGTCATCGTCCCCATGCCGCACCTCCAGGGCCGTCCGAATCGGGGGAGAACCCTCTTCGGATGCCCCGGAGCGGGGCGGGCTAACGGCTGGTCGGGTCCCACCGGGTCAGGCGGCTGACGCCGCCGTCGCCAACGGGCGTACGTTGCGCGGCAGTTGGGTTCTCATCTGTGGCAAGCCGGCGGGGCCGGTTCAGCCGCGGTTCAGCGTCTCCCGGTGCGCGCGCCACTCCGGGGCCAGCACCGACCACACCTCGGCGTCACGGCGCTCGCCGTGCCGGACGAAGCTGCTGCGCAGCACGGCGTCGCGGCTGAGGCCGAGGCGCGCGGCGGTCTTCAGGCTCGCCGCGTTGGCCGAGTCCGCGTGCCACTCCACGCGGTGCACGCCGCGGACGTCCACGGCCCAGTCGATGAGATGGTGCAGGGCGCGGGTGATCAGGCCGCGGCCGGTGGCGGACTCCTCCAGCCAGCAGCCGACCTCGCAGGTGCCCTGCGCCGCGTCGAAGGTGCGGAACAGCACGCCGCCGACGAGCGTGCCCTCCAGCCAGATGCCGTAGATGCGCCCGCGGTCGGCCGCCAGCTTCTCCGCGTACGACTGGAGGAACGCGCGGGCCGCCGGCAGGTCGGCGGCGGCGTCGGCGAGCCCGATGTAGCGGCCGATGTGCGCGCGGGAACGATCGATGTGCGCGAGGTACTCCTCGGCGTGCCAGGGCTCAAGCGGCCGGAGCTCCGCGCCGTCGTCCCCCAGCGGTATCGCGAACATCGCATCCTCCACACATCGCCCCGACAACCGGCCAGCCCCGCGGCGGACCACCGCCCAGCGTGCCCCGGAGCGGCGGTGTGGATCAAGCGATTTCGGCCCCGGTGGGGGCCGACGGCCAGCGGTGACGGAGGTTTGCCAGGTGCCCGGGCGGGGGCCGTCCCCCTTCTCGCCCGGGCACCAGGGGTTCGAGGGCCTGCGGCGGCCTAGCGGGAAAGTCGCAGGTGCCAGCCGTCGGTACCTCGGGTGAGCACCGGGCTGTAGGTCTCGGGGGCGGGGCGGCCGGCTTCTTCCCAGGCGGCCAGCCAGCCGCGCAGGACAGCGAGAGACGAGGAGCCGGGGCGGTCGGCGAGGACCGTTCCGTCCTGCTGGAGGACGGCGGCCGTGGTCGTAGTGGAGTGCCCGATGGCTGACAGGCCCGGGGTGAGGCCGGCCATGGTGAGCTGAGGGTCGGCCTGGGCGGCGGCGAAGGTCCGCCAGGACGGCCAGTCGAGTTCGCCCTCGTCGTACGGCTCGGTGAGGGCGTCCCTGAGCAGGCGGGCGAGTGCGGTGCGGGCGCCGGTGCGGAGGCGGTCGTCGTGCTCGCGCCAGGCGATGGAGATCCAGGACGGGGCCGGGGTGCGGTTCTCCCAGTCCAACCACCGACCCGGTAGGTCGAGGTTGTCCTTGGGGGAGCCGGTCGCCTCGATGTAGCCGCCGTTGAACACCGCATCGACGGACGGCTCGCCGTCGGTGACGCGGATCTTGGCGACCACGGTCAGGTGGGGGACGGCCGCGATCGGGAGCGGGGCGACGATCACGCCGCCGTCGGCGACCTGGTCCACCCACGCCTGCGGCAGCAGGGGCGGGGTGCACCAGGCCACCATCCGGTCGTACGGGGCGGATTCCGCGAAGCCGGCGGTGCCGTCGGCGACATGGCAGCGGATGTGGTCGAGTCCGCGCTCGTGGTGGATGAGGTTCGCCCAGCGCACGAGGTAGGCGGCGATGTCGAGGCTGGTCACCGCGCCATGGGGACCGACGAGTTCGGCGAGCAGGGCGCCGGAATAGCCGGAGCCGGTACCGAACTCGACGACGTTCATACCGGTGTGGACATCGAGGGTGGTGAGCTCGCGGTGGATCACGGCCGGGTTGGAGCGGTGCGGGGTGGCGCCGCGGCCGTCGTGGTGGGTGTAGTGACGTTCGGGGACGGTCGTGGCGGCGTCGGTGACGGTGGTCACTGCTCACTCCTTGGCGCGGCTACGGGTACTCGTATGCGACAACTCCTCCGGGCGGGTGAAGGACACGCGCCCGGGGCCCGTTGCCGGGGTCAGACCGTCAGGGCGGTGTGGTGGTGCCACCCGGCGGCGGTGTACTCGCCGACGGGGCCGTGCCCGGGCACGGCGGCCCAGGCGTGGTACTCGACCGGCGGCGGGGCGAACCGGCACCCCAGACACCAGTCGAGACGACGGCCGAGTAGGGCGGCGGCTAGCACGGCACCCAGCGAGGTCTCCATGCAAGCGGCCCGCCCGGGCCACCAGCGGGCGGTGTGCCGTACGGCGCTGACCACGGCCGTGGCCTGGGCCGCTTCGAGCTCGCGCCGGCCCGGGCGGCGGGCGAGACGGACGGCCCGCACGGTGTGCCGGAAGGGCAGTCGCAGCAGCACCAGGGCGAGCGCGAACCCTGCCGCGGCGGCCAGGCGTTCGCGATGCGTGCCGGTGCGGGCGGTGGAGTACGCCTCCATGCTGGTCACGACGGCCACCCCCACCGCAGGCGGCGCGGCCGGGCTGGCGCCTGGCCGTTCAGGGCGAGGCCCTGTGCGACCAGCGCCTCGGCGACCGTGCGGACGTCGGCGGCGGCCTGCCCGGCGCCAATGCCGTACCGCTCGGCGTACCGATCAGTGGCTTCTTCCTGGCTGGTGGAGGTGAGCAGGAGCATCAGCGCGGCCGACGCGGTAGGCGTCAAATGAGTCCAGCGCCCGGTCTGCTCGCTGAGGATCGCGCCACCCTCGTCGGTGAGCACGGGGTGGGCGCCTTCACGCAGTTGCCACACGGCTGCTCCTCTCCTCCCACCAGGTTGGTGCGGCGGCGTGCTGCCGCAGCCACACCTCGGCGGCCACCACCAGGTGCAGGGCCCCCTGGGCGGTGGGTTGCCCGGCTGAGGCCCGGGCGAGCGCGTCGGCGACGGGTCGTTCGGTCACCAACCCGAGTGCGGCCAACTGTGACGACGGCCCCAACAGGGCCATCAGAACAGGGGCGTTGTCGCGCAGACCCGCGTACGCGAGCGCGTTGAACCCGCCCTTCGTCGTACGGGCCAGCACGGAGCCGGGCAGTACCCGGCTGCCGGCGAACGCTGCGTTCAGCAGCGGCTTGTAGGTGCCGGGGGCGCCGCGCTCGTCCGCGGGGACGGCGAGGCAGGCCCGGATCACCTCGTTGTCCAGGAACGGGGCGGCCAACTCGATGCCGTGTCCGGTGAGCGCGAGCGCCCGCCATCCGGCGCTGTCCGCGCCGACCCGTGCGAGGTCCTGCCGGTCGGACCACTCGGCCAGCCGGGCCGGCACTTCGGTCAGTGCGTTCGCGGCCTCGTCCACGGCGGCGGCGAGCATCAGCCGGGCGCCGTGGGTCATCCAGTCCGCCGAGGCCAGCAGCGGCGTCCAGGCGAGCGGGAGCTGGGCTTGGGGAATCCAGTCCCATGCGGGCCGGCGCAGTGCGGCGGCCGTCTGCCACCAGGCGCCGGCCAGGTCGATCTTGGAAGCCGGGCGGGCCCGGGCGAGTACGCGGAAGGCGGAAGTGTGCCGCAGCCGAGCGTGGGTGAGTGCGTGCCGCACGGCCCGGCGGTGCCTGCGCTCGCGCAGCAGATCCGCCAGGTAGGAGGAAGGGGCGGACAGGACGGCGTCGCCGGCCACGCCGGTGAAGTGCACCCCCGGGCCCGGGGTGCTCTCGGCGACCGCGTCCAGGACGGCCCGTTTGATCGCGGCCGTGACCACGTACGCGTTCGGGGCGTCGGTCACCGGCAGCCCCGACAGGTCGTCAAGCCCGGCGTAGTACACCGTGCCCGTGGAGCCGGGGACCGTGCGGTGGGTGAGCCCCGGCACGGTGGCCGCGGTGCGGACCGCGAACACGAGGTCGTCGTCACGCAGGCGTTCGTCGGCGAACGTCACCGCGGTCACCGGCCCCCGCCGGGCGGCCAGGCAGGCGAGCGTGGTGGAGTCCAGCCCCGCCAGATCCGCGCTGACCGGCCGGCCATCGCCCCGGGCAGCGACCGCCTCGACGAGTGCGGCCCGCACCACGGGGGCCCGCTCGCGCAGGCCCACCCGCGGGTAGGCGACGGGCTCGTACCGCTCCACCGCCGCCTCGCCCGGACCGAGCAGCAGCAGATGCCCACCGGGCACCCGCCGCACGTGGCGGAACAAGCTCCGGCCGGCAACGACGTCGGGCTGCCCGAAGGCGAGGTGGGCGGCGAGCGCGGTCACGTCGACGGGTGCGCCGTCCAGCGCAGCGAGCGTGGACGCGGCGGTCGACCACCACGTGCCGGCCGCACCGGTCCGGTAGTACACCGGATGCTGCCCGGCCAGGTCCCCGACCACCGCCAGTACCTCGCCGCTGCGGGCCACGACGAGGTACGAGCCGGGCCAGCGCGTCAGCGCCCGCCAACCCTTCGCCCGTACGGCCGGTAGCGCATCCCGGAGCCGGGCCTGGTCGGCGCCGCACTCGCCGATCACCGCCAGCGCCGCCCACTCGTCGCACACGACGTTGATTCGGGCGGCGGGCCATCCCGACGTCCATGTGCTGTCCAGGCCGGGGACCGCCCGGCCCGCAGCGGGCCGGCGGTCGCTCCGGACCGCCCCATACCATCCCGCGCTCCACCTCATCGGCCTCTCCTTTCTCCGTACGCGTCGGGAGGCGAAGGCGCCGGGCCGGCCCGCCCCCGTGCCCCAGCACGGATGCGAAGCAGGCCCGGGCCTCCTTGCCGGGGTCAGGGTGTGGTACTCGATCCCCACCGGGCCCCGGCCTTGCGCGGGTCAGGCGTTCTTGTACTGAGTGTCGTCGGCGGTGTCGAAGTTGTTGGTGCCCAGCGTCACCTCGACGGCGGCGCCGGCGTCGAGGACGACGGGGGGCTGGTAGACGGGGGTCGTGTTCTCGTCCACGGCGGGCTTCCTTCCGTTGGCTGCCCGGCTGTCCGTGGCGCCGGGCTGGTGACCACCAGTCAACAGGCGGACGCGGTCCGTGGGGAGCTGCCAGAATGTCTGCCAGCTGTAGGCCAGTTGTGAACCAGCACGACGGACGATCGGGCCGGACATGACCATCGGGGAACGCATCCGCGCCGCACGTGAAGCACGGCGGCCCAGGTGCAGCCAGGAGAAGCTTGCGGACGAGCTGTCAGCGGCGCGTTGGGGGAAGGCGGGGTTTCTCGACCGACAGCAGGTCTACCGGTGGGAGAAGGGCAGACGGGTCCCCCCGGGTGTGGCTGCCGTTCATCGAACAGGTCTTGCGCATCGATCTGTCCGAGGACAATGGGGGCCAGTCCGCCGACACCGTGACCGCGGTCATGCTCCTGGGAGGCACCGACGTGGACCGACGGCAGTTCCTCGCGGCGTCCGCCGCTGTCGGCCTGGCCGCGCTCGACCTGCCCGACGCCGAGGCGGTCACCCGTCGTGCGAACCGGCCCGGTCCCGTTGGCGTCGGCATGGGTGAGGTCGGCGCGGTCCGCACGATGACCACCACCCTGGGGGACGCCGCCTCTGAGCTCGGCGGCGGCCACGCTCGTCACCTCGCGGTCCGCTACCTGACGGTGGACGTCAAACGCTGGTTGGACGGCCGCTACACGGAGAAGACCGGGCGGGAGCTGTTCGCCGCCACCAGCGAGCTGGTGCATCTGATCGGCTGGATGGCCCGCGACGAGGGTAATCAGGGCCTGAGCCAGAAGTACCACCTGCACAGCTATCGGCTCGCAGCCGAGGCCGGCGAGAGCGAACTCGCCGCCACTGCCCTACGCGGGCTCGCGGACCAGGCCATCGACCTCGGGCACGTCCCCACCGCCGTACGGCTCGCCGAGGCGTGCGAGCAGCGGGGCCGGAGGCTGACCAACCCGAAGGCGCTCGCGTACTACCGCAACACCTACGCCCGCGCGGCAGCCGCCGACGGCGATCACGCCACCGCCGTGAGGCTCCTCACCTCTGCCCAGGCCGCGATCGAACACGCGCCGGCCCTGCCGGGGCAGTCCTGGGCGAGCCACTACAGCCACGGCCGGTGGGCGCACGAGTCCGGCATGATCCACACCCAGCTAGGTGACCTCGCCGCCGCCGAGGAACACCTCCACCTCGCTCTCGACATTCACGGCCTCGACCGGAGGAGGACGCGGGCGATCGTGCTCGCCGACCTCGGCCAGGTCCAGCTCAGGCGCGGCAACACCGAGGCGGCACTGTCCAGTTGGGGCGAGTTCCTCGACTGCGCCGAAGGCGTGCAGTCCGTGCGGATCAACGACGGTCTGACCAACATCGCCGCCCGCCTGCCCGGCATCCCCGACTGTCCGGCCGCCGCCGAGCTCGGCGAGCGCATCGCCGCCCGTGGGTGAGACGCCGGGAGACCACCGGCCGGCAGGTTGAGGGACCCACCCGCCGGGGTGACCGCTCGTCAGCGGCGCCACACGCTTCCCCCCCTCACCCCCGCCCCAGCGACTCCCGATGCGTGCGCCACTGTGGGGCGAATACCGCCCAGACCTCCATGTCGAGCCGTTCGCCGCGGTGTACGAAGCTCTCGCGGAGGACGCCCTCGCGCTGCATGCCGAGGCGTTGGGCGACGGCCAGGCTCGCGGTGTTGCGGGAGGCGGCGTGCCACTCCACGCGGTGGATGCCGCGGACGTCCACGGCCCAGTCGACGAGGTGGCGCAGGGCGCGGGTGATCAGGCCGCGGCCGGTGGCGGACTCCTCCAGCCAGCAGCCGAGCTCGCAGGTGCCCTGGGCCGCGTCGAACGCGAAGAAGAGGACCCCGCCGACCAGGGTGCCGTCGAGCCAGATGCCGTAGAAGCGGCCGGCGTCGGCCGCCTGGCTGTCCGCGTACCGCTGGAGGTAGGCCCGCGCCGACGGCACGTCGGTCGCCCGGTCCGGCAGCGGCACGTACCGGCCGATGTGCTCGCGCGAGCGGTCGAGGTGGGCCAGGTACTCCTCGGCGTGCCACGGCTCCAACGGCCGCAGCTCCGCACCGTCGTCCCCCAGTGATATCGCGAACATCGCTCTCCTCCACCGCTTCACCGCGCGGTCCCGCGCCGGTCTTCCCCGTCCGGCCCCGTTGCCGGCTGAGCTGCGCTCACGGTCTCCCATCCCGGTCCGGTGGGACAAGGGAGATTTCTGGGGCGGGAGGTTGGTACGGGGAGGGGCGGCGTGCCCGGCGCGGGTACGGGCCAGCGCCCGTGTGCCGGGGGTGGGCACACGGGCGCTGACGGATGAGGCCGCTACGGGTCCCGGCGGGCCCGGCGCCGGGCACCGTACGGGGGTGCGGTTCCCGGCGCCGGGGCGGGTCCGGGGCCCTGGGTAGCGGTCGTCGGTGGGCGGCCTGCTGCGGGCCGGCCCGTTGCGGCTCAGGCCCCGTCGGGGACCGGTTGGGCCGGCTCGTGGTCGCCCGCGGTGCTCAGCAACGAATCGTCGTGCACGCGGGCGCCGGGGAGCCGGTAGCGCGCGGTGATCAGCGCGGTGTCCACGTCACGGGTGCCGGTGGAGACGCACAGCGTGTACGCCACGTCGTCCATGCGCTGCCGTGCCGCCTCGTCACCGGCCTCGGCGTGCAGGGCGCGCAACGTCTCGTACTGCTCGACGAGCCGTTTGAGGACCGCGGGGTGGGCCATCAGCACGGGAGCTCCCTTCGTCGGTGGCGCCGCCGCAGGGGACGATCGGCGTCCGCTTCGCGGATACCCGGGTCGGCGGTGCGTATTCCCGGCGGTGGTGGGGCGGTTCGGCGGTCGGCGCCGTCGCGGGTGCGCCCCGGCCCGCCCCCGGCTCTCGTCCCGGCCCGCCTCCCGCCCCGGGCCCGGGCCCCCGCGGCCCGGGCCCCCGCGCCCCGTGCGCACCATCCCGGTCCCGTTCTCAGATGGCGGGCGTGAACCGTTCCCACACCCGGTGGTCGGCCAGCAACTCCGTGATCCGGTCGAGGGTGGCCCCGCCGCTCTCGCCGACGACCACGCCGGGCGCCTCGGTCGGCACACCCGCCGCCTCCAGTACCGTCTCCGCGCCGGCCCAGCCGCCGATCGCCTTGCCGTGCCGGTACGCCTCCGCGAGCAACAGCAGCACCCGCGGGTCGGACGCCGCAGCGCGGGCCGCGTCGGCGCCGCCCGCCTTGGCGTCCCTCGCCCCGTAGCCGTCCGCGCCCGGGCCCGGCACGCCGGCCAGCAGCAGCGCGTCGAACTCGGTGGAGCGGGCGGTGGCGAACGAGCGCTGGATGGCGATCGGCTCGCCCGTCGGGTCGAGTTGGCCGCCCGACGGTGCGACGACCAGCGGCACCATGCCCGCCTCCAGCACCGCCCGGCGCACCGCGCGCACCCCCTCCAGGTCGCCCGCGCCGCCGATGACGACGCCGACGATCCGGCCGTCCAGCGGCCACGTCCGGCCGAGTTGGGACAGGGCCGGGCTCGCCTCGGCGGGGGTCGGCGGCTCGGTGGGCTCGGGCACCGGCAGCCCGAGGCCGGTGGCGACCTGTTCGCACAGCTCCGGGTCGATGTTGGCGAGCACCCGGAGCTGCCGCTCCTTGACGGCCTGTTCGTCACACTTGCCGAGCTCGAAGGTGTACGCGGCGATGATGTGCTCGCGCTCCACGTCCGTCATGCTCTGCCAGAACAGCCGCGGCTGGCTGAAGTGGTCGTCGAAGGAGGGCGGCGCCCCGCGGACCTTGTGCGCGGCCGGCACCGGCACCGGCACCTCGACGTAGGCCCCGGTGTCCGCGCCGGCCAGGAACGGGCAGCCGCCGTCGAGCGAGTTGGGCCGGTAGGGGGCCACCCCGCGGTGCACCGCGTCCTGGTGGAAGCCGTCCCGCAGCATGTCGTTGACCGGTGCGTGGGTGCGGTTGATCGGGATCTGCCCGAAGTTCGGGCCGGCGAGCCGGGTGATCTGGGTGTCCAGGTACGAGAAGAGCCGCCCGGCGAGCAACGGGTCGTCGGTGATGTCGATCCCCGGGACGAGGTGGCCGGGGTGGAAGGCGACCTGCTCGGTCTCGGCGAAGAAGTTGGTGGGGTTGGCGGTCAGCGTCAGCAGCCCGATCGGCTGCACGGGCGCGATCTCCTCCGGGACGATCTTGGTCGGATCGAGCAGGTCGATGCCCCGGTAGCTCTGTTCCGGGGTGTCGGGGAAGGTCTGGATGCCCAACTCCCACTGCGGGAAGGCGCCCGCCTCGATGGCATCGGCGAGGTCGCGGCGGTGGAAGTCGGGGTCGATCCCCCCGATGAGCTGCGCCTCCTCCCACACCAGCGAGTGCACGCCCAGTTTCGGCTTCCAGTGGAACTTCACCAGCGTGGTCCGGCCCTCGGCGTTGACCAGCCGGAAGGTGTGGACGCCGAAGCCCTCCATCATCCGGTACGAGCGCGGGATGCCGCGGTCGGACATGTTCCACAGGGTGTGGTGGGTGGCCTCGGTGTGCAGCGAGACGAAGTCCCAGAACGAGTCGTGCGCGCTCTGCGCCTGCGGGATCTCCCGGTCCGGGTGCGGCTTGCCGGCGTGGATGACGTCCGGGAACTTGATGGCGTCCTGGATGAAGAAGACCGGGATGTTGTTGCCGACCAGGTCCCACACGCCCTCGGTGGTGTAGAACTTCGTGGCGAACCCGCGGGTGTCGCGCACGGTGTCGGCCGAGCCGCGTGAGCCGAGCACCGTGGAGAACCGCACGAACACCGGCGTCTGCACCCCGTCGGCCAGGAACGCCGCCTTGGTGACCCGCGCCGCCGTCCCGTACCCCTGGAACACGCCGTGCGCCGCCGCGCCGCGCGCGTGCACCACGCGCTCGGGGATGCGCTCGTGGTCGAAGTGGGTGATCTTCTCGCGAAGGTGGTGGTCCTGGAGCAGGACGGGGCCGCGTGGGCCCGCCTTGAGCGACTTGTCGCTCTCGTACAGCCGCGCGCCCTGGGCGGTCGTCAGGTACGGGCCGGCCTGGGCCGCCGTCGACGGGTCGGCGCCGGTGGGCTGGCCGGTGGGGCTGACCGTGGCCGGCGCCCCCTGGTCGGGTTTGGGAGGCAGTGGGTCGCGGGGCTCGGTCGGCTCGTCGACCGGTGGCGTCTCGCTGCTCGGTTTGCCGGGGATTCCGTCCGTCGGCCCGGCGTCGTCGTCGCGCAGTGCGGCGGCCAGCTTCTCGGCCGCTGCCTTCATCGGGTGGGGCTTGCCCATCGTTCCTCCGTGCCTGGGGGCGGTCTGGTGCGGTATCCGGTGCCGGCAACGCCACAGCCTTGGCCGTGCGGAGCGGACGCCAAACGGGCGGGCGTGCGGGGTTCAGTCCAACGGCACCTCCGGCGGTGCACTCGGGGGAGGGGGCCACGGCGCACCCGGTCGGCACCGGCCGGCCGCACCGGTGGGCCCGGACCGCGCGCCCGGGCCCACCCGCCGGCCTGCGGGGCCCGGGCCGGGCGCCGTCGTACGGGGAGCGGACACGGCGGCGCGAGTACCCGGGCGGCGACGGCTCACGCGCCGGATGCCGCGGCCGTCCGCGGCGTACCCGCGGGCCCCGGATGGCCCACCCCCCACCCCGGATGGCTCCCCCTGGCGTGCGGTTCAAGATCATTCGGGGTGATATCGGGTCCTAAGTGTGGTCCGGGACCTTGAGGAGGACGCCATGCGCGGAGTCAGGCGTGCCACGTGGGCGGGGTGTGGGCTGACCGTCGCCCTGGTGGCGACCGGTTGTGGCGGTGGCGGCGACAGCGGTGGCGGGGGCGGCGACGGGTCGGGCACCGTGCGGGCCTCCTGGGGCGACCCGCAGAACCCGCTGGAGCCCGCGAACACCAACGAGGTCCAGGGCGGCAAGGTGCTGGACATGATCTTCCGCGGGCTCAAGCGGTACGACCCGAAGACCGGCAAGGCCCAGGACATGCTGGCCGAGAAGATCGAGACCAAGGACGCCCAGAACTACACCGTCACCATCAAGAAGGGCTGGACCTTCAGCAACGGCGAGAAGGTGACGGCCAAGTCCTTCGTGGACGCCTGGAACTACGGCGCACTGCTCGACAACAAGCAGAAGAACGCCTACTTCTTCGAGTACATCCAGGGCTACGACAAGGTCCACCCGACCTCAGGCAAGGCCACCGCCAAGACCCTCTCCGGACTGCGCGTGAAGGACGACACCACCTTCACCGTCGCGCTCACCCAGAAGTTCTCCACCTGGCCGCAGACGCTCGGGTACGCCGCGTTCGCCCCGCTGCCCCGCGCCTTCTTCGACGACCACGACGCTTGGATCAGCAAGCCCGTCGGCAACGGCCCGTACATGGTCGGCTCGTACAAGAAGGGCTCGGCCATGAAGCTCAAGAAGTGGGACAAGTACTCCGGGCCGGACAAGGCGCAGAACGGCGGCGTCGAACTGCGCGTGTACACCGACGTCGGCACCGCCTACACCGACCTCCAGGGCGGCAACCTGGACCTGGCCGACGACATCCCCGCCGCCCAGCTCAAGAACGTCAAGCAGGACCTGGGCGACCGGTACATCAACCAGCCGGCCGGCATCATCCAGACGCTGACCTTCCCGATGTACGACAAGCGGTGGAACAAGGCCGATTCGGACAAGGTGCGGCGCGGTCTGTCGATGGCCATCGACCGCGCGCAGATCACCGAGCGGATCTTCGAGAAGACCCGCACCCCGGCCACCGACTGGACCTCGCCCGTGCTCGGCGCGGACGGCGGCTACAAGTCCGGGCTGTGCGGCGAGGCGTGCGAGTACGACCCGAAGAAGGCCAAGCAGCTCATCGAGGAGGGCGGCGGGCTGCCCGGCGGCAAGATGACGATCACGTACAACGCGGACACCGGCTCGCACAAGGACTGGGTGGACGCGGTGTGCAACAGCATCAACAACGCGCTGGACAAGGAGAACGCCTGCGTCGGCACCTCCATCGGCACCTTCGCCGACTTCCGGAACAAGATCACCGACCGGCAGATGCGCGGTCCGTTCCGGGCCGGCTGGCAGATGGACTACCCGCTGATCCAGAACTTCCTCCAGCCGATGTTCTACACCAACGCCTCCTCCAACGACGGCGAGTACAGCAGCAAGGAGTTCGACGACCTGGTCGACCGGGCCAACGCCGAGTCCGACCAGGCCAAGGCCGTCGCCACCTTCCAGGACGCCGAGAAGGTGCTCGCGAAGGACATGCCGGGCATCCCGCTCTGGTACCAGAACGGCAACGCCGGCTACTCGGACCGGCTCAGCGACGTACGGCTCAACGCCTTCAGCGTCCCGGTCTACAACGAGATCAAGGTCAACTGACCGCGCTCGGGCGGTAGTTCGGCCGGCCTCCGGCAACCGATCGCCCGCTGCCCGGTCCCGCCAGGCCCCCGGCCCGCCCGGCCCGCGGGGCCGGGAGCCGCCCACCGTCCGCCGCCGCGTGCCCCCCTCGCCGCACCATCACCCCCCGGAGCCAGCCATGGGACGCTATGTGATCCGGCGGTTGTTGCAGATGATCCCGGTGTTCATCGGCAGCACGTTCCTGATCTTCTTCATGGTGTACGCGCTCGGCGACCCGGTGGCCGCGCTCTTCGGCGACCGGGCGCCCGACCCCGCCACCGCCGCCCAGATCCGCAAGGACCTCTACCTCGACGAGCCCCTGTGGAAGCAGTACCTGCACTACATGGGGCAGATCTTCCAGGGCGACTTCGGCACCGCCTTCAACGGCCAGCCGGTCAGCGAACTCATGGCCGACGCCTGGCCGGTGACCGTACGGCTGACGCTGGTCGCCGTCGCCTTCGAGATCCTCATCGGCATCACGCTCGGCGTCCTCAGCGGACTGCGCAGGGGCCGCGCCGTGGACACCACGGTGCTGCTGCTCACCCTCATCGTCATCTCCATCCCCACCTTCGTCAGCGGCTACGTCCTCCAGTACCTGTGCGGCATCAAATGGCAGACCGTCAGCCCCACCGTCTCGCCCGACGCACCGCTGAACGAACTCCTGCTGCCGGGCGTCGTCGTCGGCCTGGTCTCCCTCGCCTACGTCACCCGCCTCACCCGTACCTCCATCGCGGAGAACGTACGCGCCGACTACGTCCGCACCGCCACCGCCAAGGGCCTGCCGCGGCACCGCATCATCGTCCGGCACCTGCTGCGCAACTCGCTGATCCCGGTGGTCACCTTCATCGGCACCGACATCGGCGGCCTGATGGGCGGCGCCCTGGTCACCGAGCGGATCTTCAACATCCACGGCGTCGGCTACCAGCTCTACCAAGGCGTACTGCGCCAGAACTCGCCCACCGTGGTCGGCTTCGTCACCGTCCTGGTGCTGGTCTTCCTCGTCGCCAACCTGCTCGTCGACCTCCTCTACGCCGTGCTCGACCCGAGGATTCGCTATGCCTGAACCACCGCACGGGCCCGCCCAGGGCCCACCGCACGGACCCACGGGCGGTGGCCTGCCGCCCGACCCGCACGCGGCCGTCGCCCCCACCGGCGGGCCCGGCCTCGACCTGGCCTCCAGCGAGGCCACCTCGCTGGAGGGCGGCACGGCGCCGGGCGGGCCCGGGCCCGAGGTGCGCGTCGGCAGCCTGTGGTCGGACGCCTGGCGCGACCTGCGCCGCAACCCGGTCTTCCTGATCTCCGCGCTGATCATCCTGTTCCTGATCGTGATCTCGATCTGGCCCTCGCTGATCGCCAGCGGCAGCCCGTACAAGGCAGACCTCTCCAAGGCCCAGCAGGGTTCGGAGCCCGGCCACCCCTTCGGCTACGACGTGCAGGGCCGCGACCTGTACACCCGCGTCGTCTACGGGGCGCGCGCCTCCATCGTGGTCGGCGTCTGTGCCACCACCGGCGCCGCGCTGCTCGGCAGCCTGCTCGGCGGGCTCGCCGGGTTCTTCGGCGGCTGGGGCGACGCCATCCTGTCCCGGGTCGCCGACGTGTTCTTCGGCATCCCGATCATCCTGGGCGGCCTGGTCTTCCTGTCCGTGATCACCAGCGGCTCGGTGTGGCCGGTGGTCGGCTTCATCGTGCTGCTCGGCTGGCCGCAGATCTCCCGCATCGCCCGCGGCTCGGTCGTCACCGTCAAACAGAACGACTACGTGCAGGCCGCGCGGGCGCTCGGCGCGAGCAACGGCCGGCTGCTGCTGCGGCACATCGCGCCCAACGCCGTCGCCCCGGTCATCGTCGTGGCCACCATCGCGCTCGGCACCTACATCTCGCTGGAGGCCACGCTCTCCTACCTGGGCGTCGGCCTGAAACCGCCCACCGTCTCCTGGGGCATCGACATCTCCGCCGCCTCCACGCACATCCGCAACGCCCCGCACATGCTGCTGTGGCCGGCCGGTGCGCTCAGCATCACGGTGCTGGCCTTCATCATGCTCGGCGACGCGGTGCGCGACGCCCTCGACCCCAAGTTGCGCTGAGGAGACCGCAGGTGACCGTCGTCAACGAGCCAACGCCCAACCCCATGGACGCCGCGGACCCCGATGTCCCCCTCCTCGACGTGCGCGACCTCCAGGTCGAGTTCCGGCTGCGGGACGGCGTCGTCAAGGCCGTCAGCGGCGTCAGCTACCAGGTACGGGCCGGCGAGACGCTCGCCGTGCTCGGCGAGTCGGGCTCCGGCAAGTCGGTCACGGCCCAGGCCATCATGGGCATCCTCGACTCGCCGCCCGGCTACGTCACCGGCGGCCAGGTCCTCTTCCAGGGCCGCGACCTGCTCGCCCTCGGCCGCGACGAACGGCGCAAGGTGCGCGGCTCCCAGCTGGCGATGATCTTCCAGGACGCGCTGTCCGCCCTGAACCCGGTGCTCTCCGTCGGCGCCCAACTCGGCGAGATGTTCCAGGTGCACCGCGGCCTGTCCCGCAAGGACGCCCGGAAGAAGGCCGCCGAACTCATGGACCGGGTCCGCATCCCGGCCGCCGCCCAGCGGGTGGGGGACTACCCGCACCAGTTCTCCGGCGGCATGCGCCAACGCATCATGATCGCCATGGCGATGGCGCTGGAACCCGCGCTGATCATCGCCGACGAGCCCACCACCGCGCTGGACGTCACCGTGCAGGCCCAGGTGATGGAGTTGCTGGCCGAGTTGCAGCGCGAAATGCGGATGGGCCTGATCCTCATCACCCACGACCTCGGCGTGGTGGCCGACGTCGCCGACAAGATCGCCGTGATGTACGCGGGCCGCATCGTGGAGACCGCCCCCGTCCACGACCTCTACCGGGCCCCCGCCCACCCGTACACCCGCGGTCTGCTCGACTCCATCCCGCGCGTCGACCAGCGCGGCCAGGAGCTGTACGCGATCAAGGGCCTGCCGCCCAACCTCATGCACATCCCCGCCGGCTGCCCCTTCCACCCCCGCTGCCCGCGCGCCCGGGACGTGTGCCGCGTGGACCGCCCGCCGCTGTACGAGGTGGCGCCGGGGCGGGCCAGCGCCTGCCACTTCTGGGAGGAGACCCTCAATGACGAGTGAGCCGATCTTGCAGGTACGGGACCTGGTCAAGCACTATCCGCTCACCCAGGGCATCGTCATCAAGCGGCAGATCGGCGCGGTCAAGGCGGTGGACGGGGTCTCCTTCGACCTCGCGCCCGGCGAGACGCTCGGCATCGTGGGCGAGTCGGGCTGCGGCAAGTCCACCGTCGCCAAGCTCCTGGTCCACCTCGAACGGGCCACCCGGGGCCAGATCCACTACCGCGGCGAGGACATCAGCCGCCTCTCCGGCCGCGCGCTGAAGGCGGTACGCCGCAACATCCAGATGGTCTTCCAGGACCCGTACACCTCGCTGAACCCGCGGATGACGGTCGGCGACATCATCGGCGAGCCGTACGAGATCCACCCCGAGGTCGCGCCCAAGGGCGACCGGCGCCGCAAGGTGCAGGAACTCCTGGACGTGGTGGGCCTCAACCCGGAGTACATCAACCGGTACCCGCACCAGTTCTCCGGCGGCCAGCGGCAACGCATCGGCATCGCCCGCGGTCTGGCCCTGCGCCCCGAGATCATCGTGGCCGACGAACCCGTCTCCGCCCTCGACGTCTCCGTACAGGCCCAGGTCGTCAACCTGCTGGAGAAGCTCCAGCAGGAGTTCGACCTCAGCTACGTCTTCATCGCGCACGACCTGTCGGTGGTACGGCACATCTCCGACCGGGTCGCCGTCATGTACCTCGGCCGCCTGGTGGAGGTCGGCACCGAGACCGAGATCTACGACCACCCCACCCACCCCTACACCCAGGCCCTGCTCTCCGCGGTCCCGGTCCCCAACCCCGAGGCCCGCGAGACCCGCACCCGCATCCTGCTCGCCGGCGACGTCCCCTCACCCGCCAACCCGCCATCGGGCTGCCGCTTCCGCACCCGCTGCTGGAAGGCCCAGGAACGCTGCGCCCTGGAAGTCCCCCTCCTGGCGATCCCCGCCGCCTTCCGCGACGCGGCGGGACCGGTGGCCCACGACTCGGCGTGCCACTTCGCGGAGGAGCGCGATGTGGTGCCGAGCGGGGAGCCGGATGAGGGGGCGGGTGGGGCTACGGGCCCGGGTGGGGAGCGGGGGGAGGGGGAGCGGAAGAAGGGGGACGAGCAGAAGGGTGAGGGGTGAGGGCCAAGTGAGTACGACTACTCATGTGGTCCCACTGGCAACCCTCCGTAGGATCTTCGCTGTTGCAGCAGGGGCAAGCGAGGGGCGGGACGTGGCGTGGGCGGATTCGAGTGCGGGGCGCCCCGGTGGGCCGCTGGGGGACGAGGGGCCCACCGGTGACGAAGGCGCGGAGCGTGAGGGGCGTCGCCGTCGCACTCGGCGCCCTGGTCTTGGCGGCGGGGTGCTCGGACGCGGCGGACAAGAAGGCCGATGAGAACGCGTGCGACCCCGCCCCGCGCACGGGCGAGCAGGTCGAAGAAGAAGTCGGCGCGTTGTCCAGTGGGGTCCTGGACGCCATGGGGATCAAGGCCAAGGTGACCGACATGAAGCCGATGGCTGGCCCCTACGACGGCGCCTCGGAAAAGGCCCGGACTCGGATCGTCCGGCATCCCTGGTCGGTGCACGGGGTGCGGAACGAGGTATTGCAGCGCGGGATGGACAACCTCGCCGTCGAATTGCCGAAACGCGGCTGGAAGATCGTCAAGAGCGGGCCCGACGCAAGCCGGAATCGGAACCTGGAGGTCTTGGCCGTACACCTCAAGACGCGTACCCAGCTTGAGATGACGTGGATGAAGGGGCTTGACGGGCATGCGGCGTTGATTTCGGTCGACGTCTACTCGCGCTGCTTCCGTGAACCTGATCGGGCCGAAAGGGCCGCGGGCGAGGGTTGAGTTCCGGAGGGGGAGGGGAGCGGACCCGGTGTCGGCTCAGAGGGGCGCCAGACAGGCCCGATGCCGGTTCGGTGGGTCCGTGTTCGGCTGGCCCATTCCACCCCACCCCCTCACCCCCCGCCCCCGCGGAGCGGCGGCGCCCCCGGGGGCTCCGGGAAGTGGCAGGCGGTCAGGTGGCCCGGGGGGTTGTCGGGGAGGTGGGTGAGGGGTGGGGTGTCTGTTGTGCAGCGGGGTTGGGCCTTCCAACAGCGGGTGTGGAAGCGGCAGCCCGCCGGTGGGCGGATGGGGGAGGGGACGTCGCCGGTGAGTCGGATGCGGCCCTGGCCGTGGGCACGGGGCGGGCCGCCCGACTTCGTGAGGGCGGTGCCCGGCGCGGGGGTGGTGCCCGGCGCGGGGTCGGTACGCGCCGCGGAGCCGGCGCCCGCCGCAGGGGCGGTGCCGCTCGTGGTGGCGGGGCCCGTACGCGGCCCGGGTTCGGGTTCCTCCTCCGCGAGCAGGGCCGTCGCGTCCGGCACCGCCGAGAGCAGGGCGTGCGTGTACGGGTGGCGGGGGCGGGTGTAGATCGCCTCGCGGTCGCCGACCTCGACGATCTTGCCGAGGTACATCACCGCGACCCGCTGCGCGAAGTGCCGTACCACCGCCAGGTCGTGGGCGATGAAGACGAAGGCGATGCCGAACTCGGTACGCAGCCGGTGCAGCAGGTTGACCACCTGGGCCTGGATGGACACGTCGAGCGCCGAGACCGGTTCGTCGGCCACGATCAGCCGGGGTTGCAGCGCCAACGCGCGGGCCACGCCGATGCGTTGGCGTTGGCCGCCGGAGAACTCGTGCGGGAAGCGGTTGTAGTGCTCGGGGCTGAGCCCCACCGTCTCCAGGAGTTCGCGCACCCGCGCCTCCCGGCCGCCCGGCGGTCGGATGCCGTTGATCTCCATCGGGCCGGAGATGATCGAGCCCACGGTCTGCCGCGGGTTGAGCGACGAGTACGGGTCCTGGAAGATCATCTGGATCTCCGGCCGGATCGGCGCCAACTCCTTCCGGGTGGCCCGCGTGATGTCCCGGCCGCGGTAGCTGAGCCGGCCGGCCGTCGGTTCGAGCAGCCGGGTCAGCAGCCGCCCCGTGGTGGACTTGCCGCACCCCGACTCGCCGACCAGGCCGAAGCTCTCGCCCGCGTGCACGGTCAGATCGATGCCGTCGACCGCCTGCACGGCGCCCACCTGCCGCTGGAACGGGAACCCGCCCATGATCGGGAAGTGCTTCGTCAGACCCTCGGCCACCAGGAGCGGGGCGCCGGCCTGGGAACCGGCCGACCCGGCGTCCGGGTCCGGGCACGGACGCGTATCCGTACCCGGCGCTGTACGCGGACCCGGCCCCGTACTCGTACCCGTACTCGTCTCCGCGTGCGGGCCCGGGGGCGCCGGGCGCGGGTCGTCCGCTGCCGCGCCGCGCCGGTGCCTGCCGTCGCCCGGGTCCTTGCTGACCTGCTGCTTCATCGGTCCACCGCCCCCGTCTCAGCACCGGTTTTACCGAGACCGCCGGCACCTTCAGGTCCATCCGCGCCGGCAGCCCGATGCGCCCCGTCAGCCCTGCCGGGCTTGCGGTGCCTGCCGGTCCCGCCACCGCCACCGCTGCCGGACGCGTCGTACGCGCCGTCCCCGAGCCCACCGCCCGCCGCGCGCAGCGCACCCGCCCGGTCCGGCCCCAGATGGCAGGCGGCCCCGCGGGTCGGCGGGAGGGCGGGGCGTTCCGTGGCGCAGCGGGTGCCGCCGACCGTGGGCGGATGGGCGCAGCGGGGGTGGAAGGGGCAGCCCGCGGGCGGGGCGAGCAGGCTCGGGGGCGTGCCGGGGATGGGGCGCAGAGGCACGTCCAGCGGGGTGCTGAGGCTGGGCATCGAGTCCAACAGGCCCCAGGTGTACGGGTGTCCGGGCGAGCGCAACACCTCCCGTACCGTGCCGTGCTCCACGGCCTGGCCCGCGTACATCACCAGTAGGTCATCCGCGGTCTGGGCGACCACCCCCAGGTCGTGGGTGATGAGGATGATCGCCGAGCCGAACTCCTGCTGGAGGTCGCCGAGCAGGTCGAGGATCTGGGCCTGCACCGTGACGTCGAGCGCGGTCGTCGGCTCGTCCGCGATGAGCAGGTCAGGGTTGCAGACCAGCGCCATGGCGATCATCGCGCGCTGCCGCATGCCGCCCGAGAACTGGTGCGGGTAGTCGTCCACCCGCCGCGCCGGATGCGGAATGCCCACCTTGGCCAGCATCTCCACGGCCCGCCGCCTGGCCTGCCGGGCGGTGGCGCCGGTGTGCTTGCGGTAGGGCTCGGCGATCTGCCGGCCGACGGTGTAGTACGGGGAGAGCGCGGTCAGCGGGTCCTGGAAGATCATCGCCATCTTGTTGCCGCGCAGCCGCTCCAGGGTGCGTTCGCCCGCGCCGACCAACTCCTGTCCCTCCAGCAGGATCTGGCCCTGCACGGTGGTGGTGCGCGGGTCGTGCAGGCCGAGCACGGCCAGGTTGGTGACGGACTTGCCCGAGCCCGACTCGCCGACGATGCCGAGCGTGCGGCCCCGGGCCAGCGTGAAGGAGAGCCCGTCCACGGCCCTGACCGGGCCGTCCTCGGTGGTGAAGCGCACCCGCAGGTCGCGGACGGACAAGAACGCGTCGGCCGCGCCGTCGGCCGGCGCCGGTGCGCTGCGGGGGACCGTGGTCATCTGCTGAGCCCTCCTAGGCGAGGCGTACGCGCGGGTCGATGAGGGCGTAGGCGGCGTCCACCACGATGGTGAACACCACGATCGCCGCCGAACTGATCAGCATCACGCCCATCAGCATGGGCAGGTCGGTCAGGCGCACCGAGTCCACCGCGAGCCGCCCGATGCCGTGCAGCGTGAAGGTGTACTCGGTGATCATCGCGCCGCCGAGCAGCGAGCCGAGGTCCATGCCGAAGAGGGTGACGATGGGCGCGATCGCCCCGCGCCAGGCGTATCTGAGGAAGACCGTGCGCTGCGTGAGCCCCTTGGCGCGGGCGGCGCGCACGTGGTCCTCCTGGAGTTGTTCGACCAGTTGGGAGCGGGTCATCCGGCTGTAGTTGCCCAGGAAGAGCATCGACAGGACCAGCCAGGGCAGCAGCATCCCGTCGAACCAGCGGACGGGGTCGTCGGTGATCGGGTGGTACGCCGGCTGGTCCATGATCTCCAGGCCGCTGACGAACCAGGCCAGGCAGAGCACCCCCACGAAGTAGACCTGGAGGGACTGGCCGAGCAGCGAGAGGGAGCTGAGCAGCTTGTCGACCCAGGTGCCCCGCCGCCAGGCCGCGACCATGCCGATGCCCACGCCGACCACGAGGAAGAGGGCGGCGGCGCCGAGCGCGAGCGAGAGCGTGGTGGGGAAGCGGTCCACGATGGTGTCCCAGACCGGTTCCTGGTTGACGAAGGAGTAGCCGAAGCAGGGCGCGTCGCAGTGCCCGATCGGGAAGTCGCGGCCGGCGACGATGCCGACCATGAACTTCGCGTACTGGACCGGTACGGGCTCGTCCAGCCCGAGGTTCTCGTTGACCAGGGCCATCGAGGCCGCGTCGCAGTTCTTGCCGCAGGCCAGCCTGGCGGGCTCGGCGGGCAGCGCGAAGAAGAGGAAGAACGTGATGGCGCTGATCAGGACGAGGATCACGACCGCGCCGAGGGAGCGGCGGAGCAGGAATCTCAGCATGGCATCGCGGCTCTTCCGATTCGATGGGCGCGGGGTCGGGGCGCGGGTGGGGCGGTAGGGGGGCCGGTACGGGTCCGGGGCGAGGGGCGCGCCACCGCCCCGGCCGTACGGTTACTGCACGTACCGCATGTACTGCACGTACTGCACGTACTGCACGTACTGCACGTACTGCACGTACTGCACGGACTGCGCGTACTGCACGGACTTCAGCAACGTGACGAACACGGCGGTCACTTCGCGCACCGCCGCTACTTCACGAACACGGCGGTCGGGTCCACGGCCCCGTACGGCTCGTGGAACTTCACCCCGCCGATGCCCGAGCCCCAGAGCGTGAACAGCCGGTTGTAGAAGACCGGGATCTGCGGGACCTCCTCGGTGAGCACCCGCTCGCCCAGTCCGATCCACTCGGTGGCGGCCCGGTTCACGTCCGGGACCTGCTCGATCCGCTCGATCTCCTTGTTGATCGCCGGCGCGTTCAGGTGGGAGTAGTTGGACGAGCCGTCGTAGACGTTCTTGCCGTCGTAGACGGGCGGTACGACGGTCGATCCGGACGGCCAGTCGGCGCTCCACGAGGAGCGGTACAGGTCGTAGCGGTTGTCCACCTTGCCGATCTGCGTGTAGTACGTGCCGCGGTCCAACTCCTTCTTCTCGACCTTGAACCCGGCCGCTTCCAGGGCCCGTTCGACCACGACGGAGGCGTCCTGCGCGGGTTTGTCGTTGCCGTAGGCGTAGACGATCGAGTAGCCCTCGGCGCCCGCCTCCTTCAGCAACTGCCTGGCCTTGTCGATGTTGCCGCCGGGGAACTTGCGCTTCTGGAACGGGTCGAAGCCCGGGCGGTAGCCCTTGAGGGTGGGCCCGACCAGCGAGCCGGCGACCTCGCCCGCCTTCGGCCCGCCGTACTGCTGGAGGTACTGGCCGGCGGGGAACGCCCAGGCCAGCGCCTCGCGGACCTTCTTGTCCTTGACCCGGCTGGTGTTGATGGTCATCACGTCCACGTACGGCTGGGTGCGGGTCAGCGAGCGCGCCAGCGCGCCCTGGTCCCGCAGCACGGTGCTGATCTGCGCCGGATCGACCGCGTTGTTCCAGGTCATGGCGTTCCGGTCGGCCCCCTTGTCGGCGAGCAGCCGACGCGTGGAGTCCGTCCACTGGTGCCCGAAGGACACGTCGAAGCGGTCCACGTACTGGTGCCTGACGGCATCGGTCTTCGGGTCCCAGTGCTCGTTGCGGACGAAGCTGATGCCCTTGCCCGGCTTGAAGTCCACGATCCTGTACGGGCCGGAGGAGACGGGCGCCTTGTTGTACCGCTCCTTGCCGTCCTTGGCCGGCGGCACCGCGCCGATGTTGGGCATCGCCACCGCGAACGGCACCTCGGCGCGCGGCTGGTCGAAGTGGAACACGACGGTCCTCGGGTCCGGCGTGTCCAGCACCGAAGCCGGCAGGTGGTCCCCGCCGTACGGGCCGTCCGGCAGCGCCTTGCGGTACGTCTGGCCCTCGCCGGACAGCCACTGTTGGAGGTAGGTGGGCCCGTTGGTCTGGAACCTGGCGTACAGCCGCTCGACGGCGTGCCGCACGTCCTTGGAGGTGATCGGGGTGCCGTCCTCGAACTTCAGCCCCTCCTTGAGCGTGTACGTCCAGGTCCGGCCGCCGTCGGACGCCTTGCCGATGTCGGTGGCCAGGTCGCCGACGAGGGTGGTCTTGCCCGTCTTGGCGTCCACCCGGTAGCTGGTGAGCGTGCGGTTGTAGAGCGTCTGCATGATCAGCTCGTCGCTGACGTAGATCTGGCCGGGGTCCAGGTACTCGTACGCGTCGCGCTGGAGGACCTGGACCGTGCCGCCCCGCTGGGCGCCCGGCACCTCGGGAGCCGGCCCGGTGGAGTCGGCGGCGGTGCCCAGGGCGATGCCCTGGGCCGCCATCGTCGGCTCCGCCGAGCGGTCGCCGCCGGACCCGCCGCCGCCCTCGCTGCACGCGGTGAGCGCGAGGGCGCCGGCGGCCAGGGCGATGGCGCAGGTTCTGATTCTGGATGTGCGGTTGACCGTCATGGCTGTGGATGCACCTGCCTCGTCGGACGGAACACTGCTGCACACTGGCTGGCTGGTACTGCCGCCACCGGGGCCTGCGGTGCCGGGCTGCGGGGGCGCCGGGCTGCGGCGTACCGGGGCCCGGGGCGGCGGGCGTCGGGCCCGGCGGCGGCCGGTCGGTTCATCTGCTGGTCTTGGGGTCCATGGCGTCCCGCACCGAGTCCCCGAGGAGGTTGAACGCCACCACGAAGACCACCATCGCGACGCCCGGGAAGACCATGTACGTGATGTCGCCCTCGTAGACCTCGGCGCCCTTGGCGAACATCCGGCCCCAGTCCGGGGTCGGCTGCACCACCCCGACGCCGAGGAAGGACAGCCCCGCCTCCGTGGTCACGAACATGGGCAGCATCAACGTGGCCTGCACCATGATCGGCGTGCCGAGGTTGGGCAGCAGCTCCTTGCGGATGATCCGCCACGGCGAGGCGCCCGTCACCCGGGCCGCCTCCACGAACTCCCGCTCGCGCAACGAGAGCACCTGCCCGCGCAACAACCGCGCCAACTGCATCCAGCCGAGCAGCCACAGCACCGAAATGAGCGCGATCACCCGGAACCAGGTCGGTGTTTCTTCGTCATCGCTGACGAAAAGCACGGTGAGCACCGGCATGAACGCCACGAAGAACAACTGCTGGGGAAAGGAGAGCAACAGATCGATGAGCCGACCCAGGAAGTAGTCGGTACGCCCGCCCAGATATCCGGCGGTCACCCCGACGATGATGCCGGTGAGCGTGGACAGGATGGTGGCGGCGAGACCGATGAGCAATGAGGTACGAATGCCGTAGACGAGCTGCGTCAACACGTCTCGGCCGAGACCGGGTTCGAGCCCGAACCAGAATTCGCCGTCGATGCCGCCATTGGGTTTCATGGGATAGCCGGTGACCGGGTCGAGGAGTTCTGGCCGACTGAGTCCGTAGGTGGTGTACGGGTCCTTGCCGTACAGCCAGGAGATCACCGGCGCCAGGGCGGCGACCGCGCAGAAGAACACCACCACGCAGCCGGCGACCACCCCCGCCCTGTCCCGCCGGAACCGCCGCCACATGAGCTGCCGCGGCGAACGTCCCGCCAACTCCTTGCCGGCCGGTTCCTTGGTCACCGAGGCCCCGCCCGGCGGCCCCGGGGCCGGTCCCGACGGCCCGCCGCCGGCGGGATCGGCGCCCCCGGCCGCGGCCTGAGAGGAAATCGTCATCGCGTAGCGCCCCCGCACTTCTCACTGGAGTGCCGTGCTCGTGGACTACCCGCGGACGTCTCGCGCATCAGCCGATGCACATCGCCCGATGATCGGGACTGTCGCAATGAATTCCCGACCCGGTCAAGAGGGCGTGGCACGGATACAACGCGTGCCCGGCCTTCTTGGCCGAACGTTTTGCCCAATTGAGGCGACCGCGTGCTTGACACGTGGGAATGGAGGGCGGCGAAAGAGTGACAGAAGGCGATGAAAGTCCCGTAAACCCCGGTGCGGCGAGAAAAATTGACCCCTGCCGCCCCGCTGGTCGTATGCCTCCGGCCACCCTAAGTCCCGCCCCGGCGGCGCGTGCGACCGGGGCCGTCGAACGCTGCGTGAGCGCTTTCCGAAGACCGGTCTCCTAAGGCCGGTCTCCTATTGCGCCGCACGGCTCGCGGACGAGGCCGCGCGGGAATGCGGGCCGGCTGCCGGAACATTTCTCGATTTGCTCACCGCGGGCGTACTTGAGCACGCCGGGTCCTGGGTAGACCGGGGGTGCCGGGCGGCGGGGGCCGCTCTTCACACCGGCACCGAGGGGGACGGCCATGACGGGCCAGGCACAACCCATCAGGCGCGAGGTGCGGATCTTCGGCGCGTTGTACTGCGCCGTGCTCGCCGCCGTCTCGCTGGCCTGGATCATCCGCGACCTGGACCACGTCGACGAGAGCTCCGACCTGTGGTGGCACTGGGGCGGCCTGCGATTCGTGGTCGACACCGGCCTGGAGGGCGTGCCGGGGTCCTCGACCCTGGACCTGCTGCTGATCATCCTCTACGTGGTGGTCGGCGTCACCGCACTGAACTCGGCGGTCGCGGGCAGCGCCCTGGTCACCGTGGCGGTCACGACGGCCGTGCTGCGCCTGCCCAGCCTGTGGAACCTGCACGCGGACTGGATGTCGGAAGAAGCCGGTGGCGGACTGCTGACCAAGGCCCAACTCGGCGCCTGGGGCGCGGTGCTGGCGAGCATCGCGCTGGTTATCGCGGTCTCCGTCACGCGCACGCCCGGCGGCCCCACCCCATCCGGACCGCACGGGGCTCCTCCGCGCCCGCACGACCCGCCGCGCCCGTACGACCCCGCGCAGCCGTACGACTCCCCGCAGGCGCACGCCCCTGCCCAGCCGTACGGTGCGCCGCCGCTGCCCGGCCGTCCGCCGGGGCCTGCGCCCGCCGGGCCCGGCTTCGGTGGTGCCGGCCGCGGGTTCGGTGGCGGTGGTGCTGGCGCCGGCCAACAGGCCTTCCTCGCCCTGGCGTTGGTCTCCGCGGTCCTCGCCGGTTGGGAGATCTACCTGGCCCAGGAGTACGGCTGGGACCTCTACGAGCGCCGGATCACCGGTGAGCGCAACCTGGGGTCGCTGCTCGACGAGCCCTCCTCCTGGGTGGTCTGGTCCATCGTCCTGCTGGCGGCCGTGGGCGGCCTCGCCGTGCGCAACCGCGCTCCGGACGCCCGCCCGGTCGCCATGACCGCCGCCTTCCTGGTGCTCTACATGGCCGTCAGCAACGTGTCCTACTTCCTCAAGCTCGACATCCTCGACCACATGGACGAGGTGGAAACCGCCGGCAAGCTGCGCTTCTACTCGTGCTTCGCGGAGGCGCTCGCCGGCCTGGTGGTGCTGCTGGCCCTGGCCCCGCGCGGCCCCGCCCCGTACGCCGCGATCCCCGCTGGCTGGGGCCCACCACCCGGCCCACCCCCCGGCACCCCCGGCTACGACTCCGGCCGCCCGGCCCCCGGCGGCTACGGCACCCCGGGTCCGTACGGCACCGCCGGCGGGCACGGCGCGCCCGGCTACGGCCAGCCGCCCGCGGGCCCGCCCGGCTACGGCCCGCCGCCCGCCCAACCACCCGCCCAACCGCCCGCCGACCCGCCGCCGCCCGCATCGCCGCCACCCGGACGGTGGTGACCCGGACGGCTCCCCCGACGGCGCACATCGCGCGCGGGCACACGCGTGTCGGAACGAGTCTCGGCAAAACCCGGTGGCCGACACACGAATTCGTTACGCTGCCGACGGCCGGCGATCACGGAAGGTGAGCCGGCCGTCACGCCTTCGGCCTGCTTGCCGCCGCGTACGCGCGCGCCGGCCTGCCGCGGGCCGGGGAGGCGGGGCGGCGGGGGGCCGCTCCGAACACCGGTAGCGGGGGGACGCCCACCATGGGCCAGTTACAGACCATCAGACGCTGGATACGGATCGCTGGCGCGGCGTACTGCGCCCTGTTCGCGGCCATCTCGCTGGCCTGGATCATCCGGGACCTGCGGCGGTTCGGCGGCGCCGACGACCTGTGGTGGAACTGGAGCGGTTTCCCGGGTCAACTCTCCTACGGCCCGCACGGCTCCGCGTACCAGGATCTGCTGCTACTGGTCCTGTACGTGACGGTCGGCGTCATCGCGGTGCGCTCGGCCGTCGCGGGCAGCGCGCTGGTCACCGTGGCCGTCGCCACCGTCGGCCTGCGGCTGCCCGGCCTGTGGAACCTGCACACGAAGACCATGGACTACGTGCCAGACGGCCTCCTCACCAGGGCCCGACTCACCTGCTGGGCGGAGGTGCTGGCGAGCGTGGCGCTGCTGGCCGCGGTCCTGAGCGGCAGGCGGGGGGCACGGTCACGGCCGCAGTCGCAGGACTCCGGGGCGCACGCGTCTGACGCGTACCGGCCCGCGCCGTACGCGGCTGCGGCCCCGTACGAGGAGCGCGCCCCGTGGGCCCCGCCGGCCAGGCCCACCCAAGTCGGGGCGACGATCGGCCTGTTCGCCCTGGCGGGCGCCGGCGTCGCGATGATCGGCTGGCAGCTCTACGTGCTCTCGCGTGTCCACTGGCACACCTATCAAAAGCTGCTCGTCGATGTCAGGTTCAACGTCTCGCTGCTCGACCAGCCGCCGGCTTGGGAGACGTGGTTCGTGGCGCTGCTCGCGGTGGTGGCGGGCTGTGCGGCGCTGCGCCGTGCCCCGTCCGTACGGCCGCTCGGCACGATCGCGGCGTTCCTGGTGGGCGGCTTCGCGCTGATGGAATTCAGCCTGCTCCTGAGGTTCGACATCTACGACTACTGGAGCGAACTGCCCACCAATGCCCAGGTGCGCGCCCTGTTGGCCCCCGCCGAGGTCGTCGCCGGCCTGGTGGCGCTGTTGGCGCTGGCGCGGCGCGGGCCCGAGGTGCCGGGGAGTGCACAGGGCCCCGAGGACGCGCGGGGCGGCGCCGCCCCACAGGACCCGGTCGCGCCGGCGCAGTCGGCGGCGCCGCAGTAGCCGGCCGGGCGGACCGCGTGCCGACCCGCGCGGGTGTTCGGGCGAAATCCGGCGGCGGGCGCGGGGATTCGTTACGCTGCGCCTGATCGACGATCACGGAAGGTGAGCCGATCGGCACGGCTTCGGCCAGCCGGGGCCCGTGCGCGGAGCGCGTACCGGGCCCGAACGGGCCGGAGGGACGGGGGCGGCGGGGGGTCGCTTCCCGCATCGGGAGCAGGGGGACGCCTACCATGGGCCAGTTGCAGACCATCAGGCGCGAGGTGCGGATCGCGGGTGCGGCGTACTGCGCCATGTTCGCGGCCGTCTCGCTGGCCTGGATCATCCGGGACCTGTCGAAGATCGAGGACGGCGGCAGCCTGTGGTGGCACTGGAGCGGCGTGGAGGGGCCCACCTTCCTGGCCGGCTCCGCCTACCACGACCTGCTGTTGCTCGTGCTGTACGTGGCGGTCGGCGCCGCCGCGCTGCGCTCAGCCGTCGCGGGCAGCGCACTGGTCGCCGTCGCCGTCGCCACCATCGGCCTGCGGCTGCCCAGCCTGTGGTACCTGCGCTCCGGGATCATGGACTACCTGCCGGACGGCACCGTCACCCTGGCCCAACTCACCTGCTGGGCAGCGGTGTTGGCGAGCGTGGTGCTGGTGGCCGCGGTCTTCGCCGGCAGGACGGGGGGCCCGGCGGCGGCCGGGCCCACGCCGCTCGGAGTGATGGCCGCCCTGCTCCTGTTGGTGGGCGCCGGCGGCAGCATGATCGGCTGGCAGTTCTACGTGCTCCACAAGGTGAAGTGGCAGGAGTACGAGGAGATGCTCACCGGCTACCGGTACCACCTGGCGCTGCTCGACCTGCCCCCGGCCTGGGAGGTCTGGTTCGTGGCGCTGCTCGCGGTGGTGGCGGGCTGCGCGGCGCTGCGCCGTGCCCCGTCCGTCCGGCCGCTCGGCCTGATCGCGGCGTTCCTGGTGTTCGGCATCGCGGTGTTCGACGTGGTCCTGTACCTGAAGTTGGACTACTTCGCCGAGTGGGGCGACCTGCCGACCGCCGGGAAGGTGAACTTGCTCCTGACGGTCGCGGAGGCCGTCGCCGGGCTGCTGGCGTTCTTGGCGCTGGCGCCGCGCGGGCCCGAGGCGTTCGGGAGCGCGCCGCCCGGGGCCGCCCCGGGCGGCGGGGCCATCGCCGGCTGGGGGCCGCCCGGCCCGAGCGGTCCGGGTGGCGGGGCCGGGCCCGCCGGTTCCGGTGGCTTCGGCCCTCCGCCCGGTGCCGCGCCCGGCGCCGTGCCCGTCGGCAGCCCCGTGCAGCAGTCGCCCGGCGACGCGCGGGCCGACGCACCGCCCCGGCCCTCGACGCCCCCGCAGCCCGGAACGCCTCCGCAGGACGCAGCGCCCTCGCCATCCGCACCGCCCCCGCCGCCCGCGTCCCCGCCGTCCGGCGGGTGAGGCACGGCGGCCGGGGCGGGCGGCGGCCGGCGGCGGGTGGCGGTGGCGGCCCGAGTGGCGCGGGCCGGGCGGGCGCCGCACCGGCGGCTACCGGTCGCCGCCGGCCCAGGCCCTGGCCCCGGTCTAGCCCTCGGCCCCGCCCGCGGACGCCGGACCCGGGTTCGGCAGCCCCAGCGACCGCCGGAGGAAGTCCACCTGGAGCAGCAGCAGGTTCTCCGCCACCTGCTCCTGCGGCGTCATGTGGGTCACGCCGGACAGCGGCAGCACCTCGTGCGGGCGGCCGGCCGCCAGCAGGGCCGAGGAGAGGCGCAGGGCGTGCGCCACCACCACGTTGTCGTCGGCGAGACCGTGGATGATCATCATCGGGCGGGCCGGCTCCACCGCCCCGGACAGGCCGTCGTCGGTGATCAGCGAGTTGCGCGCGTACACGTCCGGCTGCTCGTCCGGCAGGCCCAGGTACCGCTCCGAGTAGTGCGTGTTGTACAGCCGCTGGTCGGTGACCGGCGCGCCGACGACGGCCGCGTGGAAGACGTCGGGGCGGCGCAGCGCCGCGACGCCGGCCAGGAACCCGCCGAAGGACCAGCCCCGGATGGCGACCTTGCCGAGGTCGAGCGGGAACCGGTCGGCGAGCCCGTGCAACGCGTCGACCTGGTCCTGGAGCGTCACCGAGGCGAACTCGTGCAAGACCGCCTTCTCCCAGCCGGGCGAGCGGCCCGGGCTGCCCCGCCCGTCCGCGACGATCACCGCGAACCCCTGGTCGGCGAACCACTGCGAGGTCAGGTACGCGTTGTGGGCCGCGAGCACCCGCTGCCCGTGCGGCCCGCCGTACGGGTCGAGCAGCACCGGCAGCGGCCCGTCGGCGGCGGTGTACCCGGTGGGCAGCAGCACGGCGCACGGGATGTTCCGCTCGCCGGAGTAGACCAGGTGCGGCGCGGCCGTGAGGACCGGCCGCTCGGCGTGGTTGGCGATCTCGGCCAGCCGCTCCCAGTCGGCGGGCGCGCGCTCCTCGTCCACCCGCACGACCCGCACCCGTACGCCCGGCTCGGCCAGGGTCAGCGAGGGCAGCACCAGGACGTCGCCGCCGCGCGCCGCCGAGGTCACCGCGGGCCCTTCGACCACCGCGAGCGGCTCGTGGCCGGCGGGCACCCGGGGCAGCGGTGCGGCACCGGCCGGCGCGCCCTGGGCGGGCCGGAACCAGGCCCGGTAGACGCCGATCTCGCCCGGCACCGCCGGCAGTTCGGCCCCGGCGCCCGCCGCCGCGGAGAACAGCACGTCCCGCTCGCCGACCGAAAGGACCGCCCTGACCTGCAAAGTGTCCGAGGTGAGCCGCTGGTCACCGACGATCAGCACCCGGGCGCCGGCCTCGTCGGCGATCCGCACCAACTGCCCGTCCGGCGTCCACGCCGGCACCCCGGGGAAGAGTTCGAGCCACGCCCCGTTCTCGTCGTCCTCGTCCACGTGCACCGTACGGGTCTCGCCGGTGGCCGGGTCGACCGTCAGATAGCGCTGGGTGCGCTGGTCGCGGGACTGCACCAGGAGCAGCGGCGGCCCGTCGGCCGACCAGTGCACCCGCGCCAGGTACGGGAAGCGCTCCCGGTCCCAGACCACCTCGGTCCTGGTGCCGTCCAGCGTCAGGTGGACGAGGGTGACCTCGGCGTTGGGCGTGCCGGCCGCCGGATAGGCCACCTGCTCGGGCTCCCGGTCCGGGTTGGCCGGATCGGCGATCCACCAGCGCTGTACGGGACTGTCGTCCACCCGCGCGACCAGCAGGGCGTCGCTTGCCGGCGACCACCAGAAGCCGCGCGAGCGGTCCATCTCCTCCGCCGCGATGAACTCCGCCAGGCCGTAGCTGACGCCGGGCCCGTCCGGCTCGGCCAGCGCCCGGTCGCCGTCGCCGGTGCTGCCGATCACGCGCAGGGCGCCACCGGCCGCGTAGGCGACGTACCGGCCGTCGGGCGACGGCCGCGGGTCGATGACCGGCCCCGGCTCCCCGGTCAGCGCCAGCTCCCGGGTGGTCCCGGCGCGCAACTCGGCCACGAACAGCCGGCCCGAGAGCGCGAAGGCCGCCAACTCGACGACGCCGTCGGTCGCGTACCCGACCACCCCCGCCGCGCCCTCCCGGCTGCGTTCGCGCCGCGCCCGCTCCTCGGCCGAGAGCTCCTCGCTCGCGCCGCCGAGCAGCACGGCCGGGTCGGCGGCCGGATACTCGCGGCCCTCGGCCACGTCGAGCACCCACAACAGATGGCTCAGGTCGGTGCCGTGTCGGGAACGGAGGAAGGCGACGCGGGCGCCGTCCGGGGACACACTGAAGGCGCGCGGCGCGCCGAGGGTGAAGCGCTGCGTGCGCGCGTGCTGCCGAGGGAACGAGAGCTGTCCGGTCATGGGGCCGAGCCTACGGGCCGGACCTCCGTGGTGAGCGGGGGATTTCTGCCGCGCGCGGCCGGAGCCGCGGGTGGCTCGTCCGGCCGTGTCGACGGGAGGGGCCGGGCCGAACCGTCGCCGGGCTGGGGCGGACCGGGTGGGGGCGGGTCAGGAGGGGCCGGGCGGTGGGTCGGTCGCCGGGCGGGGCAGGGGACCGGTCGGCGGGCCGAGCGGTGGGCCGGGAGACAGCACGGCCGCTGACCATGGCGGTGGCACATCCGAACATGCATGCGCCCCTGTCATGCTCCCATGCATCACGATGTGCGAACCGACAGAAAGTTATGATCCCTTGCACATAGTGGGTATGCCTTGGAAGGTCTTAGGGCGAGCCCCGGCGCGGCGGGAGAAGACGGTATCTTCCCTGCGGCGTGTGCCAGTTGGGGCTGGAGTGGCGCATGGCACGGTGTGTCCATGGATGGATGTGCGGGAAGCGGGGTAGCCCTGGCCGACGGATGGCAGTGCATGGCCATGCACGGCAGGGCTGAGTACGGTGTTGCGGCGTTCGATGACCCAGGGCTGGGGAGGGGGACGGAATGAGCGGTGGTCATGTCCCGCTGGCCTCATTCCCGTGCTGGGGAACGCGGGTGATTGCCGGACAGATGTCCTGGACGGTCGTCATTGACACGGAATTCTGGAGGTGAGCCGCTGTGGTTCTGTCAGTATCGGCGGTATTGCTGCTGGGGATCATCGTCTTCCTGCTGGTCAAGAGGGACGGACTCAAGGTGCTCCACGTCTTGGCCTGCGTGATGTTGGGCTTCTATCTCGCCGGCTCGGACATGGCGCCCACCATCGACAAATTCGGCAACAACGTGGCGAACGCCATCGGGGACATCAAATTCTGACCCCGCCCCGGCCCCGCGTTCCGATCGGGAACTGAGCGGTTCGCCGGGCGCTGAGCGGTTCCAGGACCGGCCGCCCCCCGGCCGCGGTCCGTCGTGCGCGCGTACCCTCCGGGCCCCGTACGCGCGCGCTTCCGTCTGCCCTGACACCCACGGCTTCCGTACGCGCTGACGCGCTCCGCTCCCGTACGCGCCGGCGCGGGCGTTCCGGCCCGCCGGGCGGGGCGTTTCGGCGGTGCAGCGGGCGGGGCGCGGTGCGGGCACCGGGGGAGGGCGACCGGTGGCCCGCCCGCCGGGTGTGGGTCGCGTGGCCGGTCGATCGGCCGTACCTCCAGTGCTGCTGGTCTCCGGATCGGCTTCCCCGTAAGGGAGTTGGCGCGCTGCGGAATTCCCCTGGTGTTTCTCCCGCGTCGCGTTCCGCTTCTTCTCCGCGCTTCTTCTTCGGTGTCGACTGACGCGCTGGGCCATGGCCTTTGGTAGCAGGCGAAAGGGCGCCGGGAGCGTCCTGATCGGTGGCTACCGCATCGTCCGTGCACGCGTCGCCCGTCGATCTTCCCGCGTTCTTCGCCTCACTTTCGTCTCCTCCTCCCCCTCGCGCTGATTTCCCTGCGCCACCGTCTTTCTCCGCGTATTGCCGTACCGCGATGTGGCGCGCGTTCCCTCCAGGCAGTGGCCCGGGACGCGCCGGGCAGGGGCGCGGAAAGTGGTCATGCGCCGGCGTATTGGGCGGCGCGCTGCGGGCGGGGGCGGGCGCGAGGGGGCTTCGTGCGCCGTCCGGGCGGGGCGCTCCGTGCGGAGCGGCGCACTCCGGGGGCCGCCCGACGGCCGTGGCGGGAAGGGGGCTCGTAGGCTGTTCCCATGACCGTCCTTCCCGCCCGCCGTCTGCTCCTGGTGCACGCGCATCCGGACGACGAGTCGATCAACAACGGTGCCACCATGGCCGCGTACGCCGCGGCGGGCGCCCACGTCACGCTGGTCACCTGCACGCTCGGCGAGGAGGGTGAGGTCATCCCGGCCGACCTGGCCCACCTCGTCGCCGACCCGGCGCCCGGCGCCGCGCAGGTCGACCCGTCACGTCAGCCGACGTCGCCGTCGGGGATCGCGTTCTCGGCCGCCGGGGAGACCAGACCGCTCAGCGCCCTCGGCGCCCACCGGGCGGGCGAGCTGAGCGCGGCGATGAAGGCGCTCGGCGTCAGCGACCACCGGCTGCTGGGCGGCCCGGGCCGGTACCGCGACTCCGGGATGATGGGCACGCCGCAGAACCGGCGACCCGGCTCCTTCTGGCAGGCCGACACCGACGAGGCGGCGACCTGGCTGGTGGAGATCGTCCGCGAGGTCCGGCCGCAGGTGCTCGTCACGTACGACCCGCAGGGCGGCTACGGGCACCCCGACCACATCAAGGCGCACCGGGTGGCGGTCCGGGCGGCGGAGCTGGCCGCCGAGCGCGGGTTCCGGCGCGACCTCGGCGACGCGCACGACATCGCCAAGATCTACTGGAACTGCCTGCCCCGCTCGGTCGTCGAACCCGGCCTGGCGCGGGCGGCCGAACTGGCCGACGGCTCCGCCGGCGCGCCCTTCACCGGCGTCGCTGCACTCGCCGAACTGCCGGGCGTGGTCGAAGATGACCAGGTGACCACGGTGATAGACGGCTCCGCCCAGGCGGCGGCCAAGACGGCGGCGATGCGCGCGCACGCCACCCAGCTCACCGTGAGCGGCGACTTCTTCGCCCTCTCCAACGGCCTGGGGCAACCGCTGCCCAGTACGGAGTACTACCACCTCGCCCAGGGCAGCCCGGGCCCGGCCGGAGCCACCGGCGCCGCCTGGCCCGGCCGCGAGGACGACCTTTTCGCCGGAGTGGTGACATGAGCACGAACCCGGGTGCGGGCAAGGGCGCGGGCCAGGCCGGGAACGCGGCGGCCCCCTCCAGCGCGGCCAAGGGCGCCCGGAGCCGACAGGTCGCCCGGACGCCCGCGCGCAGCGGCGCCGGAGCCGCCGGCGCCCGCGGCCCGGGCGGTTCAGGTGGTTCCGGCGCCGGCGCCAGTGTCGCGCCGGGCGCCCCGTCCGGTGGCGGCGCCTGGCTGGCCAGGCCGTTCAGCCCGGCCCGGATCGCGGTGTACGCGCTCCTCGTCGTGGTCGGCGCGCTGGTCGGGATCGCCGGGGCGCTGGTGCAATCGGCGTGGTTCCCCGGCGGGTTGCTGCTGGCCCTGCTCGGGCTGGTCGCGCTCTGCGTCGGCGGCCTGTACGCCACCCGGGCACGGGCCGGCGCCTGGTCGTCCGCCGGCGGCTGGCTGGTCGTGGTGCTGTTCCTGACCGCGACCAGGCCCGAGGGCGACTTCGTGTTCGGGTCGGGAGTCGGCTCGTACCTCTTCCTGCTGGGCGGGATGTTCGCCGGTGTGATGTGCGCCACGGTCCCGAAGGTTCCGCAACCACAGGCCCCCGCCACCCGACTTGAGAAGTGACGTCCCTCTTTGGGAGTGACGTCCCAATGGACCCGGGCGCGGCCCCGTGTACTCGCTTGGAGTGGGGAAACGGCAGCCGACAAGTGTCGATCGGCCGTGCCCAGTATGGTGGTGCGCGCCGCCGAGCCTGCCCTGGCCTACGGCATGGGGAACCCCAGTGCGAGATGGGGGGCGGCGGAGCTAACTGGGAGAACCTGCTTTGAGCCGTGAATCTGACAGTTCGTCCTCCGGGCCCCAGGGTCGCGGCGACGCCGCCTACCCGTCGGGAACCCCGCCGTACGGATCGCGCCAGTATCCGTCGCCGCACCCGACCCAGGAGGCCCCGTACGACAACGCCGACGCAGCGCGTCCCCGGGCGTCGTCCGTGCCCGAGGAGCCGAAGACCGAGACCACGCTGACCACCCGCATCCGGATCAACATCCCCGGCTCCCGGCCGATCCCGCCGGTCGTGGTCCGCAAGCCGGTGGGTGACGAGGAGGCCGCGGGCTCGGGTGCCGGTGCGGCTCAGCCGAACGGGGCGGGTCGCGGCGGGCAGCGTTCGAGCAGTGCGAAGGGCGGCGGCCAGGACGGTTCGCGGCCGGGCGGCGCCGCCGGCGCTGGCCAGGGCCGGCCGCAGGCTGCGGGCCAGGCGCCCACCGGAGGCACCGCGTCCGGTGCCGGTTCCGGTGCGGTCGGCGGCGGTGACGCCGCGGGCAAGGGCGAGCCGGAGCGCAAGTCGGGCGAGCGGACCAGCGACTGGTTCGCGCCCAGGAAGACGAAGGGCCCGGCGGCCCCGGCGGCGCAGCAGCCGGCCGCCCCCGCCCCCGGCCCCTCGCCCGAGACCACCCAGGAGACCACCCAGCCGTTCCCCGCCTTCGGTGCGGACGGCCTGCCCGGTGACGGTCCCGCGGACGACGGTTACGTGGCCCGCTCGGAGCGGCCGGGACCGCTGGACCACCCGGGCCAGGGCGGCTACCAGGGCGCGCCCGGCTACGGCGAGCACGACAGCTTCGGCGGCCCCGGCGGGGTCGCGGGCGCCGGCGGCGGCCAGCCGTACTACTCGGACTACGCCGACGGCCCGTACGGCGGGGCGCCCGGCGGCGGCCAGCCCGATCCGCTGACCGACCCGTTGCCCGATCCGCTGACTGATCCACTGCCCGACCCGCTGACCGATCCGCTGGGCGGCTTCCCCGGTCCTGACCCCGGGCAGGGCCCCGGCGGCGGGCCGGAAGGGCCCGGCGCGGGCTACCCGCCGCCCGGCCCGCCGGCGCCCGGCGGATTCCCGTACGAGGACCAGGCGCAGCGCACCGACACGCCGGCCGACGGCTTCGCCAGCCCCTGGGCCGGCGGCGCGGGCCAGGCCGGCCCCGCAGGTCCTGCCGGCGGCCCCGCCGGCCCCACCGGCGGTCCCACCAGCGGCGACATGCCCGTACCGCCGCCGAGTTTCCCGCCGGGAGCGACCCCGCCGCCGGGCCTGGCGGCCGGCGGAGCACCCTTCGACGGGCCGGGCGGCGGCCCGGGCGCGCCCTTCGGGCAGGGCCCCGGCGGCGCGGGCGACCCCTTCGGCGGCCCGGGCGGTTCCGCTGGTTCCGCGGGACAGGGCGGTGCTGCTGGTGCGAACCGTTCGGCCGGCGCGGCCGGTCCCGCGGGTGCCCGGGACGCGTTCGCGGCGCCCGGCGCCCCGGGCTTCGACGGTCCGGGCGACCCGTTCGCCGGGCCGGCCGGCTCGGCGGGTGCGGGCGGCCCGGCGGGTTCCCCCGCGGTGGGCGCCGGTGGCGACACCACCCGGCTGACCCCGCAGCAGCCCCGTAAGAAGAAGGCCAAGGGCAAGGGCGGGGCGCAGGCCGGTGCCGGGGCGCCGCCCGGGCCGGCGGCCGGTGGCACCGGCGGGCTCGGCGCGACCACCCGCGGTGGCGAGAACCGGGCGCCCGGCGAGCCCGAACCGACCGACAGCGAGCGCGCCGCCAAGGCCGCGCTGGACGCGCTCGCCGCCGGCAAGCGCCCCAGCGGCCCGCCGCCCTCGGGGAACACCGTGGTCAGCGGCGTGCCCGCGGCCCCGGGCAACGCCGGAGCCAAGCCGCCGACCGGTGGCGCGGGCCAGGCGCCCGCCGCCCCCGCGCCGGCCCCCGCCCCGGCGCCCGCGCCCAAGCCCAGCGGTGCCAAGCCGAAGAAGAAGGGCCGTTCCAAGCTCGTCATGGCGGCCGTGGGCGTGGTCGGCGTGGTGTGCGTCGCGTACGGGGCGGGCCTGGTGCTCGGCCACGCGGACGTGCCCAACGGCACCACCGTGCTCGGCATCGACATCGGCGGCACGTCGAAGGAGGAGGCGGTCAAGAAGCTGAACACCAGGCTCGGCGACCGCACCACCGCCCCGATCAAGCTCTCCGTCGACGGTGAAGAGTTGGAGCTCAAGCCGACCGTCGCCGGCCTGTCGATCGACACCGAGGCCACCGTGCGGGAGACCGCGGGCCGGGACTACAACCCGGTGACCGTGATCGGCTCGCTGTTCGGCGGCTCCCGGGAGGCCGATGCCAAGGTCAAGGTGGACGAGGAGAAGCTGCGGGACGCCCTCGGGCGGCTCGCGGGCGACGGCTCGGGCACGGCGCGCGAGGGCAACATCACCTTCAAGCCGGGTGAGGCGGTGCCCTCCTACGGCAAGGCCGGCAAGTCGCTGGACGCCGACAAGTCGGTCGACGCGGTCGCCCAGGCGTACCGCGACCGGGCCGAGAGCGGCACGAACCGGACGGTGACCTTGCCGAGCGCGACCAAGCAGCCCGTCATCAGCAACGCCGAGGTCGACCGCAAGATGGAGACCTTCGCCAAGCCCGCGATGTCAGGGCTGATCACCGTCCGGGCCGGCGGCAAGTTCATCAACTTCGGCCCGGACCGCTCGCTGCCGCAGATCCTCTCCATGCGGGTCACCGACGGCAAGCTGGTCGAGCACTACGACCTGGACGCCATAAAGCAGCTCTACGGCGGCGTCTTCGACGGCGTCCTGGTGGAGCGCGGCAACGGCTCCAAGACCGGCGTCACCCCGACCGACGTGGCCGTCGCGATGGGCCGCGCCCTGGTCGGCAAGACCCAGGCCGAGCGGGACGTGGAGATCCCCAACGCCACCCTGGGCGGCTGACCCCGCCCCGCCCACGGGCCGTACCCGTCCGCCCGCCTGACGCCCCGCCACCATCCTGGTGAGCGGGGCGTCGGCGCTTGGTCGCCGGTGGCCGTGGGGTGTGGCCCGTGGTGGCGGTAGGGGGCGGCGCCGTCGGGGCCGGTGTCGCCGCTGGTGTCGTGGCGGCGCGTACGGCTGCGGGGCGCGCCTTCTCCCTCGTACGGGGGATGAAACGTGTTTTCTCGTACGGGGGATGGGGCGGGCCTTCTCGTACGAAGGGCGAGACGGGCTCGCTCGTACGGTGGCCTCGGCTGCGGCACGGGGCGCGGGTTCGTATGGTCCCGAACGCGCGCGGCCCCGGGGCGGGGCGGGCCCGCCTTCGGCCGTCGGACCGCCTAGTTGAGCAGGGCGCGGGCCGCGCGGGCCTCGCGGCGTACCGTTTCGGCCGAGCTCGGCTCCATGGCCGCGATGACCCTCGCGTACTCCTCAAGCTCGGCCGCCCCGCCCCTGAAGTCGCCGCGCTGGACGAGGAGTTGGGCCCGTTCGTAGCGCAGCCTCGCCGGATGGCTGGGCAGCAGCAGGGAGAGTTCGACCGCCCAGAGCTGGACGTCGGTGCGCTCGGGGCGGGCGGCGGCCCAGGCGCGGATGTTGTTCAGCACCCGCAGCACGATGTCCAGCGGGTCGGCGGGCGCGAGCAGGGCGGGCGAGAGCGGCGCCCCGGTGGTGCCCGCCACCAGGACCGCGGCCTCCTCCTCGGTCAGCGGCCGGCCGCCGTGGAAGGGGTCGACCAGGACGTGCCGCCCGGCGGGGTCGCCGAACCCGACGACGAAGTGGCCCGGCAGCGCCACCCCGTACACCGGCGCGCCCGCCCGTCGGGCCACCTCGATCCAGACCACCGACAGCAGGATCGGCAGCCCGCGGCGGCGCCGCAGCACCTGGTGCAACAGCGAGGAGTCCAGGCGCCGGTAGTCGGCCGGCGTGCCGTGGAAGCCCTCGGCGCCGCCCAGCAGTTCGGCGGCTGCGTCGGCCCAGGCGGCCCCGTCGCCGGGGGCGAAGGGCAGCAGTCCGGCGAGCCGGTCGAGTTCGATCTGTGCCGCGTCGAGGTCGTCCTCGGTGAACTCCGCATCGGCCTCCGCGCCCACCAGCAGGCACAGCAGGGCGAGGTCGGGGCGTTCGGCGCGCGCCGCGTCGGCGAAGAGCTTCCGTCGGTCCGTGCTGTCGTCCATGGCTGCCTCGTACCCGTCGTATGGCCGTTCAGCGGCTGTCGTCCTGCGGCGCGCGCCAGTGGTGGTAGGCGTGGTGGGGGGTGAAGCCGAGGCCCGTGTAGAGCGCGTGGGCCTGCGGGTTCTCGGCCTCGACTTGAAGGTAGGCGGCCGAGGCGCCCTCGGCCAGCGCAGCCTGTGCGAGGGCCGTCATCACCGCGGTCGCCAGGCCCAGGCGCCGGTACGCCGGAGCCACCTCGACCGCCGTGAAGCCGGCCCAGCGACCGTCCACCACGCACCGGCCGATCGCCACGGCCTCGGCCCCGGGCGCCGCACCGGCCCCGCCGGGCGCCGCACCGGCCCCGCCGGGCGCCACGGCCGCAGGCTCGCCGGGCGCCGCCGTCGGCGTGCCCGTGCCGGTCGCGCCCCCTGGCGCCGCCCCCGATCCGTCCTGCCCGCCCGCGCCCGCCCCGGAAGCCGCCCCTCCGCCCGGCTCGGCCCACACCGTGGCGAACCGTACCGACGGGCCGCCGGTGAGCACCGCGCGCACCTCCGGGGCGGGGCGCCCGAAGCGCTGGTAGCAGGAGAGCCAGGCGTCGCTGACCGTGCGGGAGAGCTCCATCCGCAGCCGCGGCCCGCCCGCGGGGCCGGCCGGTCGGCCACCGTCCGGCCACGGCTCGCGGTCGGCGAGCGGCGCGAGGGCGGCGATCCACACGTGCGCGCTGCCCTCCCGGGTCCAACCGCGGTCGGCCAGCTCGCCGCTCAACTCCCGCGGGGCGCCCGGGGCCCCGGTGCTCACCTGGAGGTAAGCGGGGAGGCCGCGTTCGGCGTACCATGCCCGCACCCGGTGCAGGGCCTCGTCGAGCGGCAGCCCGGGATCGCCGAGCGGCAGGACGGAATTGGCGCGCCGGGTGAAGCCGCCGGCCGCCCGCAACTCCCAGCCGACGCCGCAGCCGGGGCCGGTGTCCACGGCGCCGGCGGGGGCGAGCAGGGCCCGCTCGGCCGGTGGCCAGGCCCGGGCGGCGACGCGCTCCAGCTCCTGCACGTCGGTGGCGGGTATGCGCCGGCGGACCGGGGGGCGGCCGGCGCGGGCGCCGGGGGAGGGCGGAATGACCTTGCCGGCGACGAGCGTGGCTTCCGGAATGTGGACCACCTCGCCGTTTTTGCGCGTGATCCGCACCACACCCCCTGACCAGGATGCGAGTACCCCTACCGTGTCCGTGAACTTCTGGGGGCCGCCCCCTGGATCGTTCAGACGCCGAACCGAGACGCGTTTTCCCACGTCAACCGGGGAAATCCGGACCTCAAGTCGTCCGCCAGTGGTGAACTCCACAGCTCTGTCCGCCCCTCATGTTCGTCTCCTGCCCCGGAACGGAGATACTAGGTGTGGGCATCGACGACGCCGCGCTCCCGCGCGCCACGCGGCGGGTCCACCGACCGGTCCCGCCAGCCCTACCGAGGAGGAACGACAGCGTGACCTACGTCATCGCGGAGCCTTGTGTTGACCTGAAGGACAAGGCCTGCATCGAGGAATGCCCCGTCGACTGCATTTACGAGGGCTCGCGGTCCTTGTACATCCATCCTGACGAATGCGTCGACTGCGGTGCGTGTGAGCCGGTCTGCCCGGTCGAGGCCATCTTCTACGAGGATGACACTCCCGAGGAGTGGAAGGACTACTACAAGGCGAACGTCGAGTTCTTCGACGAGCTCGGCTCGCCCGGCGGCGCATCGAAGCTCGGCCTCATCGAGCGGGACCACCCCTTCATCGCAGCGCTCCCGCCGCAGAGCCACGACGAGTAGTCTCCGATTGCGGCGAGTGACCACGTTGCCTCGTCCCACTCCGCTAGGCTCCGCGCGGTGAGCGCGGTCTCGGTCCCGCACGGCCCTCCCCGCCCCCTGGGCGTGAGTGACGGCGCCGCGCGGGGCCGAGATGTTTTTACGGCGGGTCCCCGCACCCCGGGGCTCTGCGCGCCGGGTCTCCGTACGCTGATTCTCCGTACGCCCAGGCCCCGACCGGACCGGCGACCTCGGCAACGCCACCGCGCCGGGGCCGGCGCGTGCGACAGGGCCCCGCAGCCGGCAGGGCAGGTGGAACGCGACGGGCCGCGCGGCGCCCCGCCGGGCAGGTCATCCACCGCGCACCGCAGCCACGGCACGCACCGCAGCACCACCCGCACCACCCGCACCACTCGCACCACAGGACCGTAGGAAAGAGGCACCCGTGTCCCCCGTCACCGACCGCCTTCCCGTCTTTCCCTGGGATCGGCTGGAGCCGTACAAGGCCACCGCGAACGGACACCCCGACGGCATCGTGGACCTCTCCGTCGGCACCCCGGTCGACCCCGTCCCCGCCGCGGTCCAACGCGCGCTGACGGACGCCGCGAACAGCCCCGGGTACCCCACCGTCTGGGGCACGGTCGCGCTGCGGGACGCCATCTCGGGCTGGGTGGGACGGCGGCTCGGCGCCGGCGCGGTCACGCACGCGCAGGTGCTGCCCGTGGTCGGCTCCAAGGAACTGGTGGCCGCGCTGCCGACACAGCTCGGGCTCGGCCCCGGTGACGTGGTCGCCTTCCCGCGGCTCGCCTACCCGACGTACGAGGTGGGGGCGCGGCTCGCGCGGGCGACGCCGGTCGCGTACGACGAGGACGTCTTCGCCGACGAGGCGAAGCTGGCCGCGTTCGACCCGACCGGTCTGAAGCTGCTGTGGCTCAACTCGCCGTCCAACCCGACCGGCCGGGTGATGTCGGCCGACGAGCTGCGCCGCGCCGTCGCCTGGGCCAGGGAGCACGGGGTGCTGCTGGTCAGCGACGAGTGCTACCTGGAGCTCGGTTGGGAGGCCGACCCGGTCTCGGTGCTGCACGCGGACGTGTGCGGCGGTTCCTTCGACGGCCTGCTCGCCGTCCACTCGCTCTCCAAGCGGTCCAACCTGGCCGGCTACCGGGCCGGGGGGGGGGGGGGGGGGGGGGGGGGGGG
>NZ_JBLIWA010000041.1:55363-69268 GCF_047525675.1 Streptomyces sp. 796.1
GTTTGTCGCCGGCGACGAACGCGTACTGCGCGAACTGCTGGTGATCCGCAAGCACAGCGGGCTGATGACGCCCGCCCCGGTGCAGGCGGCCACGGTGGTGGCGCTCGGCGACGACACGCACGTAGCCGACCAGCGGGAACGCTATCTGCGCCGGCGGAAGTCGCTGCGCGGCGCGCTGGAGGCGTACGGGCTGCGCATCGAGCACAGCGAGGCGTCGCTCTACCTGTGGGCGACCCGCGACGAGCCCTGCTGGGACACGGTCGGTGACCTCGCGGCCCGCGGCATCCTGGTGGCCCCGGGCGACTTCTACGGCCCGGCCGGCGAGCGGTTCGTCCGGGTGGCCGTGACCGCGACGGACGAGCGGATCGCGGCGGCGGTGGCCCGTCTCGGGGCCTGAGCCGAGGGGCCCGCACCGAGGGCCGGGTCCGGGTCTGGGCCCGGGCCCCTTTACGGCGCCGGGTCAGCCGACCGGCAGGTCGGTGCCGATCAGGTCGCGGGCCAGGTTGTCGGTGGAGACGCCGCGCTGGAGCAGGTTGTCCTCCGGGAGCGCCTGGTCCAGCTTCATGGCGGTGTCGAAGAACGCCTTGCCGGCGAGCTCCTGCGCGTCCTCGACCGGCGGCGCGACGTTCTTGCCGAGCGAACCGACGGCCTTGCCCGCCGCGGGCACCCCCTGCCGCACGACCTCGCCGCCGATCTCGCCCGCGGTGGTGGCGGCGCCCTGCGCCGTGCTGTCCAGCGCCTCGCCCAGCGGGGTGCTGTCCGGGGAGCTCAGGCCGGCCAGCTCGGCCGGGGACTGGGCGGGCGCCGCCTGGGCCACGCCGGCGCCGACCAGGGGAGCCGCGCCCGCGGCGACCAACAGCGCGGCCCGAGCGATCCGGCGCTTGAGGGGGAGGGACATAGTGCTCCTTCGACGGTGTCGTACGTGTCGTACGGAAACATCTGGTGTGCGCGGTGTCCGGGAAGTGGACGCAGTGACTACCGCGCGAGACCCAGGAAGGTTTCGGTTCCCGAAGGTAAATAATTCGCAATGCATCGCATTATCGCGCTGCTCATTCCGACGTAATTACCGGCACTGGGACCACGAATGGAACCGGCAGCGGAAGGCGCGGACGCCGCGCCGGTGGCCGTCGGCGCCGGGGCGTCGCGGCGTTCGGCGGCGCCGTCCGTTCTCCCAATGCACGCTGCTGACCTGCGGTCTTGGCGCGTGGGGCGTGGTGCGGCGAGTGGGCGGGCGGCGTGCTGGCCGGCCGCTGGATGCGCGGGGTTACGGAGCCAGGGGTGCGCAGTGGCGTGCGCGAGCGCGGCCGTGAGCGCGCACCCGGGCGTTCGCCCCCGGCAGTTCCCTCAGTGGGCGAGTTCGATGCGCACCTGCGGTGGGGAATTCTCCGCGCTAGATTCCCCGGAATGGGCGGTGGCCCGGGAAACCGTTCGCCAACCCTTTTCGGATGAGCTCGCCCGCCATTCCCGATCCCCGAACGCGATACGGGCGATACGGAGTTCGGTGGCGTTCGCCATCGCCCAGTGCGCCAACTCCCAGCCGCGCTCCGCGGTACTGCCGCCCGGCGCCGTGGCCCGTACCGAGAGCACCACGGCGTGGGGGTCGGCGTCCGCGCGGCCCGCCGCCGTCGTGCGGGCACCGGGGCGGCCCGTCCGCGGGTCGTCCGCAGCCGTGCCCTGCGCCTGCGTGTCGCCCGTACGCGCGTCGTCCGCATCCATGCCGTCCGTACCTGTGCCGTCCGTACCCGCGCTGTCCGTACCCGCGCTGTCCGTATCTGTGCCTTCGGTACGCGCGTCGGCCGCGGCGGCGCGGCTCGAACGGCCGCCGGGCGCATCGCGGCGCGCGCCACCCGGCGCGTCGGGCCCGGCGGGGGCGGTGCGGGCGGGGTCCGAGTGGGGGTCCTGGCCGTCGTCGTCGCCGTCGGTCAGGACCGTGGGGCCGAACTCGCGCGCCAGCAGGGTCCGCAGCCGCTGCGGATCGCCGGGCTCCCCGTCGTCGGGCAGCGCGGGGCAGCGGAAGGAGGCCGCCAGCCGGCCGGTCAGCGAGGCGGTCAGCAGCCTGGCCTTCTCCTCGTGCTTCGCGTACGCCTGTGGATAACCGCTGAACTGCACCCGTTGCGCCGCGACGGTCAGCGGCAGCCGCGAGTAGCCGGGCACCTCGGCCAGGTGGTCGAAGAACTTCCCCGTCGAGTAGACCGGATCGAGGATCTGCTCGGCCGTGCCCCAGCCCTGTGAGGGGCGCTGTTGGAACAGGCCCAGCGAATCCCGGTCGCCGCGCCTGATGTTGTGCAGCCCCGACTCCTGCATGGCGGTCGCCAGCGCGATGGTCACCGCGCGGTCCGGCAGCCGGCGCGCGGAGGCGACGGCCGAGATGGTCGCCGCGTGCCGGGACTGCTCCGGGTCGAGCCGCAGCCGCTCGCCGTCCGCCTGCACGGTGCAGCGGGGCGGGCCGCCGCCGCCGGTCAGCAGATGCGCCGTCACATAGCCGAGCAGCGCGAGGAGCACCGCGCACGCCACCCCGGCGCGCGCCCGACGGGCACGGTGGGAGAGGAAGCGGAGGGGCACGCGAGACACCGTACTGGAGTGCGCCGGCCGCCCGTGCTAGGGGCTGCGGCCGGTGCCGTACGGCGGGTACGGGGCGGGCGGCGCGTACGGGCGGCGCGGGCCGGGTGTGACGGGCGGGTGCCGGTGCGCCCGGGTGGGGCCGTGCGGTCACCGTCGGGCGGCGCGGGCGGGTGCACCCCGTAGGGTCGCAGGCATGGAGCACGAGCACCCCGAACTTGACCTGTCCGTCGACGCCGCCGAGCTGACCGCCCGCCTCGTCGACTTCCCGTCCGTGAGCGGCGACGAGAAGGACCTGGCGGACGCCATCGAGCGCGCCCTGCGCGCCCTGCCGCACCTGCGCGTGGACCGGGACGGCAACTGCATCGTCGCCCGCACCGACCTCGGCCGCGCCGAGCGCGTGGTGCTCGCCGGGCACATCGACACCGTGCCGATCGCCGACAACGTGCCCTCCCGGCTGACCGAGGGCGAGGACGGCGACGGCGTGCTGTGGGGCTGCGGCACCTCCGACATGAAGTCCGGTGTCGCCGTGCAACTGCGGATCGCGGCCACCGTGCCCGCGCCGAGCCGCGACCTCACCTTCGTCTTCTACGACAACGAGGAGGTCGCCGCCGAGCTCAACGGGTTGCGCCGGCTGGCCGAGCAGCACCGGGAGTGGCTGGCCGGTGACTTCGCGATCCTGCTCGAAGGCACCGAAGGCCAGGTCGAGGGCGGCTGCCAGGGCACCCTGCGGGTCCGCGTGGAGACCACGGGCCGGCGCGCGCACTCGGCGCGGAGCTGGCTCGGCGACAACGCCATCCACCACGCCGCGCCGATCCTGGAACGGCTCTCCCGGTACGAGCCGCGCCACGTCGAGATCGACGGCCTGGTCTACCGCGAGGGGCTCAACGCGGTCTACATCGAAGGCGGCCACGCCGGCAACGTGATCCCCGACGCGTGCGCGGTGACGGTCAACTTCCGCTTCGCCCCGCACCGCTCCGAGGAACAGGCGCTGGCGCACGTGCGGGAGGTGTTCGAGGGCTACGACGTCGTCCTCACCGACAGTTCCCCGGGCGCGCTGCCCGGGCTCTCGCACCCGGCAGCCGCCGCCTTCGTGGCCGCGGTCGGCGCCGAGGTCGCGCCCAAGTACGGCTGGACCGACGTCGCCCGCTTCTCCGCACTCGGCATCCCCGCGGTCAACTTCGGCCCCGGCGACCCCAAGCTGGCCCACACCCGCGAGGAGCACGTATCGGTCAGGGCCATCCTCCGGACTGAGGAACGCCTGCGGGCCTGGCTGGAGGGCTGAGGGCGGAGCGGGCCGGGGACTGCGGGGCTGGAGGGGCGGCAGGGGCTGAAGGGGCCGGGGCCGCGAGGGCTGGAGGGGGCGCAAGAGGCTGGAGTGGCCGCGGGCGCTTGGCGGGGGCCGCGGGTGCCGACACGGCGTCGGTCCGGCAGCGGGTGGCCGCCGGCCGCCGCGGCCGGCCTGAACGCGCGGTGGCCCCCGCCCGTCCCGTACGCGTACCGCGGCCCCAGCTCATGTGAAACCCCGCTGGCCGCCGCTGCCAGAGGCATACGCTGAAGCGCACGGAAACCCTGCCCCGCCACGCGGGGGAGGGCGCAAGCGAAGGGAGCGCACATGGCCACTGCCGAGAACGGGCGTACGCCGGAGGGCGAAGGGGCGCGGCAGGAACAGCGTCTGGGGCCGGTGGTGCGCCGCCGCAGCCAGATGCAGTCGGGCACCACGGACCAGCACCTGCTCGACACGCACGGCGTCGGCGGCTGGGTGCACGAGGACCCGTTCCGCGTGCTGCGCATCCAGTCGGAGTTCGTGGAGGGCTTCGGCGCACTGGCCGAACTCGGCCCCGCGGTGAGCGTGTTCGGCTCGGCGCGCACGGCCCCCGACTCGCCCGAGTACGAGGCGGGCGTGCGGATCGGGCGGGCGCTGGTGGAAGCCGGCTTCGCGGTCATCACCGGCGGCGGCCCGGGCGCCATGGAGGCCGCGAACCGCGGTGCGTACGAGGGTGGCGGGGTCTCGGTGGGGCTCGGCATCGAGCTGCCCTTCGAGCAGGGCCTGAACAAGTACGTCGACATCGGTGTGAACTTCCGCTACTTCTTCGTCCGCAAGACGATGTTCGTGAAGTACGCGCAGGGGTTCGTGGTGCTGCCCGGTGGCCTCGGCACGCTGGACGAGCTCTTCGAGGCGCTGACCCTGGTGCAGACCCGCAAGGTCACCCGCTTCCCGATCGTCCTCTTCGGCTCCGCGTACTGGCAGGGCCTGGTCGACTGGATGCGGGACACCCTGATCGCCCAGGGCAAGGCGTCCCCCCGGGACCTGGACCTCTTCCACATCTCGGACGACGTGGACGAGGCCGTGGCCCTGGTCAGCAAGGAGACCGGGGTCTAGCAGCGGGGTCCAACACTGCGCTCGTAGCTCGTAGCTCGTAGCTCGTAGCTCGTAGCTCGTAGCTCGTAGCTCGTAGCTCGTAGCTCTAGCTCGTCGTGCGGCGGCCGGCGCCGGAGCGGTCGTACGTCCACTCCGGCGCGGCGTCGGCCCGTACGGACGTCGGCTCGTCCGGGCATGGGGTTCGTACGGGCGCCGCTCGTCCGGACCCCGGGCGGGGCCGGGTCTGGTCAGCGGGGGCGCGTCAGGCGAGGCCGCGGCGGGCGACGGCCGGCGGGCGGTGGCCGGCGATGGAGGCGACCATGTCGAGCACCTGCTTGGTCTCCGCCACCTCGTGCACCCGGTAGACCTGCGCGCCGAGCCAGGCCGAGACGGCGGTGGTGGCCAGCGTGCCCAATACCCGCTCCTTCACCGGCCTGTCCAACGTCTCGCCGACGAAGTCCTTGTTGGAGAGCGAGACCAGCACCGGCCAGCCGGTCGCCGCCATCTCGTCGAGCCGGCGGGTCGCCTCCAGCGAGTGCCGGGTGTTCTTGCCGAAGTCGTGCCCGGGATCGATCATGATGGCGTCGCTGCGCACGCCGAGTTCGACGGCGCGCTCCGCGAGGCCGAGCGTGACTCGCAGGATGTCGGCCATCACGTCCGCGTAGCCGATCCGGTGCGGCCGGGTCCTGGGCTCGGCCCCGCCCGCGTGCGTGCACACCAGGCCCACGTCGTACCGCGCCGCGACCTCCGCGAGCTTCGGATCGACGCCGCCCCAGGCGTCGTTGAGCAGGTCGGCGCCGACCTCGCACACCGCCTCGCCCACCTCGTGGCGCCAGGTGTCCACGCTGATCACCACGTCCGGGTGGCGCCTGCGCACCTCGGCCACGAACCCGACCGTCCGCCGCGCCTCCTCCGCGGCGCTCACCTCCTCACCGGGGCCCGCCTTGACCCCGCCGATGTCGATGATGGCAGCGCCCTCTGACACCGCCTGGTCGACGCGGTCGAGCGCGGGCTCGTCCCGGAAGGTGGCGCCCTGGTCGTAGAAGGAGTCGGGCGTCCGGTTCACGATGGCCATGATGACCGGCTCGTGCGTGTCGAACTCGCGCCGTCCAAGCCGCAGCATTGCTTCACTCCCTCGTCCGTGGTCCGGCAGTGACCCTAGCCGCTGCGGCGTGCGGCGCCAGTGTCAGTGGGGCATGGCACGATCGGGACTGTCGATTGACGGATGCACCTCGGGGAGTCGTCGTGTTCTGGTTCTTGCTCATCGCGCTCGTCGCGGTCGTCGGCGCGGTCACCCTCGTGGTGGTCGGCGGCGGTGACGGTGCCGCGCTGCCCGAGGCGCAGCCGGACCGGCTGGTGGACCCGCTGCCGGAAGACCGCCCCGTGGACCGTACGGACGTGGACGAGTTGCGGCTGCCGCTGGCGCTGCGGGGGTACCGGATGGCGGAGGTGGACGACGCGCTGGGCCGGCTCGGCGCCGAGCTCGCCGAGCGTGACGCCCGGATCGCCGAGCTGGAAGCGGCCCTCGCGGGCACCCAGGCCACGGCGTACGCGGGCCCCGACCTGATAGGCGAGCCCCGCCCCGACTGGCACGCGGCGTACGCCCCGGACCCGGCCGCACCACTGCCCGCCGGCCCGCCGGCCGGGGTCCCCGCCGCCTGGCTGACGGAGGCCGCGTCCGACGATGCGGACCTGGTTCTCGACGAGACCGGGGAGACCGCCCCGGGCGCCGCGCCCGCCTCTGCATCCGATGCCGCCGATGCCTCCGGGGCCGAGGTGCCCGAGGCCGAGCCGGCCGGGGCCGAGCCGGAGGACGAGCAGCCCGTGGGCGGGAAGTCCGTGGGCGACGAGCCTGCGGACGAGAAGCCCGCGGACAAGGAGCTCGCGAGCAAGGAACCCGTGGCGGAGAAGCCCGAGACGGCGCAGCCGCAGGGCGGGCGGTCGGAGGGCGAGCAGCCCGCGGCCGGGGCGGCGGCCGGTCGGCCCGACGCGGCCGACCAGACGGCCCCGTCCGGCCAGCCGGATCCGGCTGACTCATCCGACGCGCCCGGCTCGTCCGCCCCCGCTGCTGACCCGTCCGCGGCCACGGGCGCGCAGGGCAAGGGCAAGAGCGGGGAGCGTACGACCGAGGAGGGCCAGGCGTGAGTGACACGGGAGCGGTGCCGGCCGGGCCCGACGGCCTGCTGCGGTGCCCCTGGGGGCTCCAGGCGGAGTCGATGGCGGACTACCGCGCGTACCACGACCAGGAGTGGGGCCGCCCGGTCCACGGCGACGACGCGCTGTACGAGCGGATATGTCTGGAGGCGTTCCAGTCCGGCCTGTCGTGGCTGACGATCCTGCGGCGCCGGGCGGGCTTCCGGGCGGCCTTCGCGGACTTCCGGATCAAGGCGGTCGCGGAGTTCACCGACGAGGACGTGGAGCGGCTGCTCGCCGACCCGGGCATCATCCGCAACCGGGCCAAGATCGTGGCCGCCATCAACAACGCCCGGGTCGCCCGCGAGTTGGCTGCTGGCGAGCTCGACGAGCTGATCTGGTCGTACGCTCCGGACCACGCCGACCGCCCCGCGCCACGCACCTTCGCCGATGTGCCGGCCATCACCCCGGAGTCCACCGCACTCGCCCGCGACCTCAAGAAGCGCGGCTTCCGCTTCATCGGCCCGACCACGGCCTATGCGCTGATGCAGGCGTGCGGCCTGGTCAACGACCACCTGGCGGACTGCCATGTGCGCGAGGCGTGCCAGCCGGCTGGTTAGTCGGTACGGCGGCGCGCGGGGCTCGGGTTCGGTGTCCCGGGCCGGTCGGTGGAGACGGTGGGGGAGCGGGTCAGCGGCCGAGGAAGGTCGGCTTCTCCTTCTGCACGAAGGCGTCCACCGCGATCCGGTGGTCGTCGGCCGAACCGGCCCTGGTCTGGAGCTCTTCCTCCTTGGCCAGGGTGTCGCTGAGCGAGTGCCCGGCTCCGTACGCGAGGGCCTCCTTGATCGCCGCGTAGGCGACGGTGGGGCCCTGGGCGAGGTGGCGGGCGGCGTTGGCGGCCTCGGCGGCGAGGTCGGCGGCCGGCACCACGGTGCTGGCGATGCCGAGGCTGGCGGCCTCGTCGGCCTTGATGGTGCGCGGGAAGAGCAGGAGTTCGGCGGCCCGGCCGTGGCCGATGAGGCGCGGCAGCGTCCACGAGACGCCGGAGTCAGCGCCGAGGGCGACCCCGGCGAAGGAGGTGTTGAAGGAGGCGGTGTCGGCGACCACCCGGTAGTCGGCGGCGAAGGCGAACCCCGCGCCGGCCCCCGCGGCCACCCCGTTGACCCCGGCGACGACCGGCTTGGGCATCCCGGCGATGGCCGCCACGATGGGGTTGTAGTGCTCCTTGACGGTGGCCATGGTGGTGCCGGCGGCGCGTACGTCCTCGTCGTGCAACCGCTCGACGTGCTCCTTGAGGTCCTGCCCGACGGAGAAGGCGCGGCCGTTGCCGATCAGCAGCACGGCCCGGACGACCGGGTCGGCCGCGGCCTGCTGGAGGGCGTCCCGCAGGGCCTCCTTGAGCTCGGTGTTGAGCGCGTTCATGGCCTCGGGACGGTTCAGGGTGATCGTCGCGAGCCCGTCGGTCACGTCGTAGAGCACGGTGTCGGCCATGGCGGGGTCCTCTCCGTAGGGGGCCGTGGGTCGGGCGCGCCCGCGGGTGTGCGGGCCCGCGAGTGCGGGCAGCGCCGTCCGGGGCCCGCGGTGCGCCGCGCCACGGGCCCGCCCCGGTGGGAGCCGGCGCGCGGGGACCGCGGTCGCCGCGCGGGGCGCCGGCCCACGACGGCGGGTACGGGCCCACCGTGCCGGGCGGGCCGTACGGCACCCCGCCGCGGACCCGTGCTCTCCGGTTCGGCCCGGCCCGCGATGCGCTGGCGGTGCCCCGGTGATGACGCTCCGGCCCTCGGGAACGGCCGCGATCCGCGATCAGCATGCCGGACAATGCCACGCCCGTCATGTGACCTGCGTCAAAGAACCGACCTACCGTTCGGGCCGGGGGGCCGTACAGGAACGGCATTCGATCTCCGAATTGATGGCATTTGCGACAGTTGTCCATGGGGGCGATGCTGGCCGCCGTTGGTCATCGGGTCATGGCATGCGGGATAATGGCGGGGAAGCAATGTGTTCGATGCCGGTGACGCCTGGGTTGTCGGCTGCGATGGGCTGGTTTCAGGAAGGGGAACGAGCATGGCGGCCATGAAGCCGCGGACGGGCGATGGCCCGCTCGAGGTGACCAAGGAGGGGCGGGGCATCGTCATGCGCGTTCCGCTCGAAGGCGGCGGTCGACTCGTCGTTGAGCTGACACCGGACGAGGCCGACGCACTGGGCGACGCGCTCAAGAAGGTCGTCGGCTAGCAGCGGACCACATGATCATTGAGCTGCCCCGGCCGCTGGTTGACGCCAGCGACCGGGGCAGTGACATGTCCGCCCGTCCGACGCGTACGGGCTGACGCGGGTCCCGGACCGCCTCGCCCGATTCGGCCGGCGGGGCTCGTCCCCGGGTCCCCGGTCCCCGGTCGCCGGGCCCTGTCCGCTGGGCGTCGGGCCCACGGCCGGGCTGGCTGTGCCGGGGCCGTGTTCTCCGCGGTCGGGCGGGACCAGGTCGGGCGGAGCCGGGCCGGGCGGAACCGGGCGAGCGGCGCCGCGGATGCGCCTCGACCGCGCGGGCGCTGCCCCTTCGGGCCGTGCACCGTGCCTCCGCCGCGGCCCTTCCCGCCCCGCCGCCGCCCGGGCCCCGGCGCCGTTCGCCTTCGGCCACTGCCCGGCCGGCCCCCTCGTTGAGGCACGCCCCGTGGGACGGGACCCCGGCCGGCGTGGCGCGGTGCGTACGGGGCGCGCGGTCACACCGCGTGTGTGACGTACATGACGTACGGGGCGACTGCGGAGCCACCACGGGGCGGGCGCGTGCGGGGATGGGCGCGAGGAAGGGGAGGCCCGGCGGGGTTCAAGTGGCGGGGTGCAGGACGGTGCAGGAGGTTGACCGCACGCCGGGCGGCCGGGTGCGGGCGCGGGGACGGGGGCGAGGTGCCCGGGCGCGCGAGGTGCCCGGGCGCGGCGCGAAGCGGCAGGGGCGACGTGCACGTCACGGCTCAGGTGCGGTGCGGGGTCGGGCGGGGCGGGGTGCCGGTATGACGCGCACCGCACTGCCGGCGCCGCCCGGGCACGGTGCGGACGACCGGGCCCGGCGCGGACGCGCCAGCTACGTACGCTTGACCGCGCACAGCAGCCCGTCGCCCACCGGCAGCAGCGAGGGCTGGAGCGAGGTGGACTCCCGTACGGCGCGCAGCAACTCGCGCAGCCGCAGCACTTCGGCCGGCTGGGCCGCGGACTCCACCGTGCGGCCGTCGGCGAAGACGCCCTCGAAGCAGACCAGCCCGCCGGGGCGGAGCAGGCGCAACGATTCGGCGAGATATTCGAGGCACTCGGAGCGATCGGCGTCACAGAAGACGAGGTCGTACCCGCCGTCGGCGAGCCGGGGCAGGACGTCGAGCGCGCGGCCGGGGATGAAGCGGGCCCGGTTGCCGGCGAAGCCGGCGGCGCGGAACGCCTGCCGGGCGAGCTGCTGCCGCTCCGGCTGGAGGTCCACCGTGGTGAGGACGCCGTCGGGCCGCATGCCGTGCAGGAGGTGGATGCCGGAGACCCCGGTCCCGGTGCCGATCTCGGCCACGGCCTTGGCGTCGGCGGTGGCGGCGAGCAGGCGCAGGGCGGCACCCGTGCCGGAGGACACCGAGCGCAGCCCTGCCTCCCGGGCCCGCTCGCGAGCCCAGCGCAGCGCTGTGTCGTCGATGTGCTCGACGCCGTACGCCTCGGCGAACGCCCAGCTCGTTTGCCGGTTGCCGGTAATGGCCCTCTCCTGTCCCCGTAGTTGACGCAACGGTGACTGTATCCGCTGCGCTCGGGAACCCGCAGATGGGACCGGGCGTTGAAGAGGGTGCAGAGGGACCGCGCGGGCACTGAACGATCAGGTCCAAATGCAGGTCAAAAATGCTTATCCGGAGCTAACGGGCGAGGTGGATATGGTAGGGGCTCTACTGGAGACCACCAGAGCCGACAGGGGAGGTGCGGCTACGACCGGTGGCCGACGAGTGCTCAGGCGCTTTCGCAGGCCGGCGGACGAGCCGAAATCCGTGACAAACACCGCTGACCGTTTCCGCACTACTGACTCCGCAGCTACCGCGACTTTCGCCACCGATGCGGACTCGCAGGCGTGGACCCCTCCCACCTGGGAGGAGATCGTCAGCACCCACAGCGCACGGGTCTACCGCCTCGCTTACCGCCTCACGGGAAATCAACACGACGCCGAAGATTTGACCCAAGAGGTGTTCGTCCGGGTATTCCGCTCCCTGTCGACGTACACCCCGGGCACCTTCGAGGGTTGGTTGCACCGCATCACGACCAACCTCTTCCTGGACATGGTCCGACGCCGGCAGCGCATCCGCTTCGACGCGCTCGGCGACGACGCGGCAGAGCGGCTCCCCAGCCGCGAGCCCTCGCCCCAGCAGCACTTCAACGACACCCACTTCGACGCCGACGTGCAGCAGGCCCTGGACACCCTGGCGCCGGAGTTCCGCGCGGCCGTGGTGCTCTGCGACATCGAGGGCCTGTCGTACGAGGAGATCGCCGCCACCCTCGGCGTGAAGCTCGGTACGGTGCGCAGCCGCATCCACCGCGGTCGCTCGCACCTGCGCAAGGCCCTCCAGCACCGTTCCCCATCGGCCCGCGCCGAACAGCGCGTGGTCGCCTCCGTGTCCCCGGCCGCGCCGGGGCTCAGCGGGGAGGTCGGGATCGCGTGACCGGTTCAGGCGGTCAGTCCCCCGCCGAGCAGCACCTCGGCGACCGCCTCGCGGCTCTGGTCGATGGCGAATTGGGGCATGATGCGCGCGAGCGGGTGCTCGCGCACCTGGCGACGTGTCCTCGCTGCAAAGACGAGGCAGACGCACAACGGCGGCTGAAGAACGTCTTCGCCCAGACGGCACCGCCTCCGCCGTCGGAAGGGTTCCTCGCCCGCCTCCAGAACCTCCCCGCCGGTCCGCTCACCGGCGAGGACGAGCCCAGCCCGCTGGACGGCCCGGTCACCGGCCGGGAGGTCTTCGACATGCGGGACGAGGCGTTCTCGTTCCTTCCACCGAGCGCCGGGGCCACCCGGCAGCGCGGCTTCCGGATACATGAGGTGGACCGCGCGCTGCCCCGCAGCAGACGGTTCGCCTTCGCCGCGGCCGGCGCGGTCTCGCTCGCTGCCGTCGCGCTCGGTGGTGCGCTCCCGCTCGACGCGGCCGTCGACTCGCCGCGCAGCCGAGCGGAGGGCAACGGCAACGCCACCACCCCGCTGCGGGTCAGCGCCAACGACGGGGCCCTGCTCGGCCTGCACGAGAACGCCCGCCGCTCCATGGGACTGTTCTCGGCCAGCGGGGACCGTACGGCGCAACTCGACCCGCGGACCGGCATGCCCCTCACACCGCCGCCCTCCGTCACCACCCACCCCGGCGCACACCCCTCGCCGTACGGCGCGGCGCCGCGGCCCGTGGGGAGCGCGCTGCCGCCGCTGATCCAGCCGGTGCTGGCCGTGGCCGCCCACTCGCCGGTGGGCCAGCACCGGATGAGCGAGCCGCAGGTGGCTCCGGAGCCCACCCAGATGGAGGTTCCCTCGCACCCGGCCAGCCGGGCGACGCCACTGACCGGCGTCGGTGTCGATCTGCCGGGCCGCGCCGGCCGCTGACCACCGCGGGACGCGCAGTGGAGCGAAACGGCGGCGCCGGTCCACTGCGCGGCCCCGGGTCGACCTGATTGAATCGCCGGTGGGCCGAGCCCATCGGGTGCGCTGAAGCACGCCCGTCGACGGCGCGGCCCACGCCGGACCGCGGGCGAACTGTTGGGGAGAGCATGAACGAGGGGAAGGCCCCGAAGCCGAAGTGGTGGAGCCGTCCGCAACCGGGCTCCGCCGGACCGGCGCAGCCCGACGACGCGCCGGCGCAGCCCGGTGCCGGGCCGGCGCGCCCTGCCGAGGCGCCCGATGCGGCCCCGGCCGCGCCGACGTACGAGGAGCCCACGGACGCCTCCGTGCGGGCCGCTGACGCCCCCGGCCCGGCCCGGTCAGCGGACGCCCCTGCGCCGCCCCCGGTCGAGTCCCCGGCCCCGGCCGAGCCCGGCAGCGCGGAGCCCGCAGCGGGCACCTCGGGCCCGACCACGGGCGCGCCGGCCGAGCCGTTCCCCGCGGACGCGGCACCGGCCGCGGCCGACGCACCACCGGCCTCTGTTGGCGCACCACCGGCCCCCGGGGTGACCGCGGCCCCGCCGCTGCCCGCGGACCTGCCCGCCGGCCCGCTACCGCCCGCGGACGTATCCGCAGCCGCGACACCGGCCACCGCGGAACCCGCGGACGCCCCACCCACCGAGGCCGCACCCGCTGCCCTGCCCGCCGAAGCTGCCCCCACGGACGCCGCACCCGTCGATGCCGTACCGGGCCCGACGGAGCCGTCTCCCGCCGTGGGCGGCCCGGCGGCCCGGCCCGCCGAAGCGGCGCCCGCGGACGCGGTGCCCGTTGTCGACGCGGCCCCGCCGGCGCGGAGCGGCGAGAACGCCCCCGCGGCCGACGCCGCTTCCGGAGACAACACCACGCCGGCCGCCGCCGAGCCGACCCCCGCCGGCGGACTGGCTCCCGCCGCCGAGGCGTCCCCCGTGCAGGACGCGGTGCCGGTCGAGCGGCCCGTGCCCCGGCACGAGCCCGATCCGTACAGCACCCCGCCGTACGGGGAGCCCGGGCCGTGGGCGCCCGCGCCGCCGGTGCAGCGGCCGGTGCCGACGCCCGCCCACGGCACCCACCTGCCACCCCACGCCCAGCCGCCGCACCCCGGCATGACGCCGGCGCACGGCACCGCGATGCCGCCGCACCCGGCCGCCGCGGGGCCGAACCCGCACCCGTACGCGCCGCCCGTACGTCCACGGCACCCCGCCCCGCCAGCATCATCGCCTGGAGC
>NZ_JBLIWA010000042.1:0-62802 GCF_047525675.1 Streptomyces sp. 796.1
GCCCGGGACGGCCCGGGCCCGCGCCGGGCCCGGCGCCCGCACCGGGCCGAGCGCGCCCGACGGGCCGTGGGCCGGCGGAGGGCCATGGGCAGCCGGCGGGCCGCGGACACCTGGCGGGCCGCGGACATCCGGCGGCCCGCGGCCCCCTGGTGGGCCGGGGCCCCGCGGCTGCTCGGGCCCTCGCCGCGGGGCGGGCCGGCACCGCGAGGCAGGCCCTCGCCGCAGGGCGGGCCCTCGCCACAAGGCGGGCCGTCGCCGCAGGTCAGGGCGGTTCTGCGGGCCGGTCCCGGGCCGGCCGGGGCGCCGGGTTCGGGCCCTACCGTGGGGCAGGCCCGGCGTCCGACCACGACCCTGACCGCCCCGGCGTGCGGGCCGCCGCCCCTCGCTCGCCCGGCCCGTACGGACCGGCTCACCACCCGAACAGCTCGTACGGCCCGAACACCGCGTACGTCCCGGGCGGCCCGGACCGCCCGTACGGCAAGGTCCAGCCACCTCCCATGGCGCTCGCCCGCCCCACCAGCGCCCCGGCGCACCACCCCGTCACCACCCTCCGCACCACCGCACCACCCCGCCCGCCCGGCGCCCCACGGACCGGCCCCGCCGGCCCCGGCGCCGACCGGCCAGCACCCCCGGCGGCCAGCGCCCCGCCGGCACCCGCCGCACCCGCCGGAGCTGCGCACACGGCCGCCGGCGCCGCGCACGCGCACCGGGGCCGACCAGGCCCCTGCGCCACGCCACACCCACCGGGGCCGAGCGGGCCCCACCGCACCACGCACGCCGGGGCCGAGCAGGCCCCGCCCCGGCCGACCGTCCCCGTACGGCCGCCCGCCCGTTAGCCCGTACGCAAGCCCGTCCGTTCCGAGCCGCTACCACGCCACCGCGGAGTCTCCCTTGGCCACAGGCACCGACCCCCACACCCCGACGGGAGTGCACGGCGTGCACGGTCCGTCGCGCGCCGCCATCCCCGAGCGTCACCTGCGGACGGACCGCTGGTGGCTGCTGCCGGCCGCCACCGCCGCCGGTCTGTTCGCCTTCGTCGTCTACTCGACGTGGCGCGCGTTCGCGAACGCCGACTACTACGCGTCCCCGTACGTCTCACCGTTCTACTCGCCCTGCCTGGCCGACAACTGCGAGCCGATGCGTAACGGGCCCAACTGGGCGCTGTTCGGCGGCTGGTGGGGCCTGTCGCCGTCGATCATCATCCTGATCCTGCCGCTGGGCTTCCGGCTGACCTGCTACTACTACCGCAAGGCGTACTACCGCAGCTTCTGGGCCTCGCCCCCGGCGTGCGCGGTGGCCGAGCCGCGCGGCACGTACACGGGCGAGACCCGCTTCCCGCTGATCATGCAGAACGTGCACCGGTACTTCTTCTACGCGGCCGTCCTCGTCGCCGGCGTCCTCACCTACGACACGGTGCTGGCCTTCCGCGACGAGCACTACGCGTGGGGCCACATGGGGCTCGGCACGCTGATCTTCCTGGCCAACGCGGTGCTGCTGTGGCTCTACACCCTCTCCTGCCACTCCTGCCGGCACGTCATCGGCGGCCGGCTCAAGCACTTCTCCCGACACCCGGTGCGCTACCGGCTGTGGGGCCTGGTCGGGAAGCTCAACGCGCGGCACGCCAAGCTCGCCTGGTTCTCGCTGGTGAGCGTGGCCGTCGCGGACCTGTACGTGTACCTGCTGGCGAGCGGGGCCTTCGACGACCCGACCTTCTTCTGAGACCGCCCCGGCCGGGGCGCGACCGGCCCGCGGGGGCGGCGGCACGTACGGCCATCGGCACGTACCGCAACCGGCGCGGGCGACTCCAAGGCTGCGAGAGGGAAACGAGAGACATGACGCAAGTCGAGCGACAGGCGTGGGACGTCGTCGTGGTCGGCGCGGGCGGTGCGGGGCTGCGGGCCGCCATCGAGGCGCGCGAGCAGGGCATGCGCACGGCCGTCATCTGCAAGTCGCTGTTCGGCAAGGCCCACACGGTGATGGCCGAGGGCGGCATCGCGGCCAGCATGGGCAACGTCAACGAGGGCGACAACTGGCAGGTGCACTTCCGCGACACCATGCGCGGCGGGAAGTTCCTCAACCACTGGCGGATGGCCGAACTGCACGCCAAGGAGGCCCCGGACCGGGTGTGGGAACTGGAGGCGTGGGGCGCGCTGTTCGACCGCACGGCCGACGGCAAGATCTCGCAGCGCAACTTCGGCGGCCACGAGTACCCGCGACTGGCCCACGTCGGCGACCGCACCGGGCTCGAACTCATCCGCACCCTGCAACAGAAGATCGTCGCGCTCCAACAGGCCGACCAGCAGGAGTTCGGCGACCACGAGGCGCGGCTCAAGGTCTTCCAGGAGTGCACCGTCACCCGGGTGCTCAAGGAGGCGGGCCCCGCCGGGCCCGGTGACCCCGCTGGACCTGCCGGCCGCCGGGTGGCCGGGGTGTTCGGCTACGAGCGCGAGTCGGGCCGCTTCTTCGTCATCGAGGCGCCCTCGGTCGTGCTGGCCACCGGCGGCATCGGCAAGTCCTTCAAGGTGACGTCGAACTCCTGGGAGTACACCGGCGACGGCCACTCGCTGGCGCTGCTGGCCGGGGCCCCGCTGATCAACATGGAGTTCGTGCAGTTCCATCCGACGGGCATGGTCTGGCCGCCGTCGGTGAAGGGCATCCTGGTCACCGAGTCGGTACGGGGCGACGGCGGGGTGCTGCGCAACAGCGAGGGCAAGCGGTTCATGTTCGACTACGTGCCCGACGTCTTCAAGGACAAGTACGCCCGTACCGAGGAGGAGGGCGACCGCTGGTACGAGGACCCGGACCACAACCTCAGGCCGCCCGAACTGCTCCCGCGTGACGAGGTGGCCCGGGCCATCAACGCCGAGGTGAAGGCCGGGCGCGGCTCGCCGCACGGCGGGGTATTCCTCGACGTCTCGACCCGGATGCCGGCCGAGACCATCAAGCGCCGACTGCCCTCCATGCACCACCAGTTCAAGGAGCTGGCCGACGTCGACATCACCGCCGAGCCGATGGAGGTCGGCCCGACCTGCCACTACGTGATGGGCGGCGTGAAGGTCGACCCGGACACGGCGGCGGCCACCGGCGTGCCCGGCCTGTTCGCCGCCGGCGAGGTCGCCGGCGGCATGCACGGCTCCAACCGGCTGGGCGGCAACTCCCTCTCCGACCTGCTGGTCTTCGGCCGGCGGGCGGGCCTGTACGCGGCGCGGCACGCGGCGGCGGTGGGCGGCGACCGGCCGGCGGTCTCCGCGGCGGACACGGCGGCGGCCGAGGCGGAGGCGCTGCGCCCGTTCAGCGCGGCGGACGGCGGTGCGGCGGACGGCGGTGCGGCGGACGGCGGTGCGGGGGGCGGCGGTGCGGGGGGCGGCGGCACCGAGGACGGGGGCGCGGGCGCTGGCGGTGGCCCGGTGGAGAACCCGTACACCCTCCACCAGGAGCTCCAGCAGACCATGAACGACCTGGTCGGCATCATCCGCCGGCACGAGGAGATGGCCGAGGCGCTGAACCGGCTGGCCGGGCTGCGGGCGCGGGCCGCGCGGGCCGGCGTCGAGGGGCACCGGCAGTTCAACCCGGGCTGGCACCTCGCCATCGACCTGCGGAACATGCTGCTGGTCAGCGAGTGCATCGCACGGGCGGCGCTGGAGCGCACCGAGAGCCGCGGCGGGCACACCCGCGACGACCACCCGACGATGGACCGGGCCTGGCGCCCGGTGAACCTGGTCTGCCGGCTGGCGGCGGACGGGGCCGGTGTGGGAGACGGGGCGGCTGACGGAGCCGCGGCGGCCGGCGGGGCTGGGGCACCGGCCGGGCAGATCCGGTTGGAGCGCCGGGCGACGCCGCCGATCAGGCCGGACCTCCTGCACCTCTTCGAGAAGGAGGAACTGGTGAAGTACCTGACGGACGAGGAGCTGAGCCGGTGAGCTACCAGGCGCACTTCAAGGTGTGGCGGGGCGACGCGGACGGCGGGGGCCTGCGGGACTTCACCGTCGAGGTCAACGAGGGCGAGGTGGTCCTCGACATCATCCACCGGCTCCAGGCGACCCAGGCCCCCGACCTCGCGGTCCGCTGGAACTGCAAGGCCGGCAAGTGCGGCTCGTGCAGCGCCGAGATCAACGGCCGGCCGCGGCTGCTGTGCATGACGCGGATGTCGGTCTTCGAGCCGACCGAGACCATCACGGTGACCCCGATGCGGACCTTCCCGATCATCCGCGACCTGGTCACGGACGTCTCCTTCAACTACACCAAGGCCCGCGAGATCCCCGCGTTCGTCCCGCCGGCCGACCTGGAGCCGGGCGAGTACCGGATGGCGCAGCAGGACGTGGAGCGCTCGCAGGAGTTCCGCAAGTGCATCGAGTGCTTCCTGTGCCAGAACACCTGCCACGTGGTGCGCGACTTCGACGAGAACAAGGCGGCGTTCGCCGGGCCGCGCTTCCTGATGCGCATCGCCGAACTCGACATGCATCCGCTGGACGCGGCCGATGACACCGGCATCGACCGCAAGCGCACCGCCCAGGAGGAACACGGCCTCGGCTACTGCAACATCACCAAGTGCTGCACCGAGGTCTGCCCCGAGGGCATCCGCATCACCGACAACGCCCTGATCCCGCTGAAGGAGCGGGCCGTGGACCGCAAGTACGACCCGTTGGTGTGGCTGGGCAACAAGATCAGGCGCCGGGGCGAGTAGCCGCCCGGCCCACCGGGCCGCCCGCCCGGCCCTGACCACCGGGCCGCTCGCCCGCTGGCCATCGGCCGCCGGGCCGGCCGTCATCAGACGACCGGCCCGGCGCGTCAGAACAGGCTGAGCAGGGCCTCGCCCGCATCCACCGCGACCGCGTCGCCGCTGGGCAGGGCCAGTTCGAACCAGACGGTCTTGCCGCGCGGCGTGCGGCGGCTGCCCCACGCGGCGCTGAGCAGGCCGACCAGTTGCAGGCCGCGCCCGCCCTCGTCGGTGTCGCGGGCGCGGCGGCGCCGCGGCTGCACCAGGCCGCCGTCCCACACCTCGCACACCAGGCTGCGGTCGAGCAGCAGCCGCACCCGGATCTCGCCGCCCTGCTTGGCCGGCGGCACGCCCATCTCGCCGTACCGCAGCGCATTGGTCACCAACTCGCTGACCAGCAGCTCCGCCGTGTCCACCAGCGGCTCAAGGCCCCATTCGCGCAGTTGCTGGCAGGCCAGTTCGCGGGCCCGGCCCACCGAGCGCGGCTCGCGCGGCAGCCGCCAGTCGCCGACCGAACCGGCCGGCAGCCCCTGCACCCTGGCCATCAACAGCGCCGTGTCGTCCTCGCCGTGGTGGGTGTCGAGCGCATTGAGTACGTGATCGCAGTAGCCCTCAAGCGGGCTGATGTCGTCGGCGGTGACGGGCGGGTCGGTCAGCGCGCTGCGCAGCGCCTCGATGCCCACGTCGAGCGAGTGGTCGCGCGACTCGACGAGCCCGTCGGTGTAGAGCGCGAGCAGCGCCCCGTCCGGCAGCTCGAACTCCATCTCCTCGAACGGCTCGCCGCCCACCCCGAGCGGCATCCCGGGCGGCAGCTCCACCAACCGCGGCTGTTCGCCCTGCGGGACCAGCACCGGCGGCAGGTGGCCGGCGTTGGCGATGGTGCAGCGCCGGGTGACCGGGTCGTAGACCGCGTACACGCAGGTGGCCAGGTATATCTCGGACAGGTCGGAGTCGCCGGCGGCGCCCCGGGTGCTGGCGGTGCGGCCGACCCTGGCGGGGCCCTGTCGGCCGGCGCCCCGGCTGGCGGCCCGGGTGCTGCCGGGCGTGCCGAGGCCGTGGGCGATCTCGTCGAGCGCGGTCATCACCTCGGCCGGCTCCAGGTCGAGCATGGCCAACGTCCTTACCGCGGTGCGCAGTTCACCCATCGCGACGGCGGCGCGCAGCCCGCGGCCCATCACGTCGCCGACCACCAGGGCGGTGCGGTGGCCGGGCAGTTCGATGACGTCGAACCAGTCGCCGCCGACCTCGGTGGCCTCGCTGCCCGGCAGGTAGCGGCAGGCGATGTCGAGCCCGGCGGCCTCCGGGTCACCCGGCGGCAGCAGGCTGCGCTGGAGGATCAGGGCGCGCTCGTGCTCGCGGCGGTAGAGCCGGGCGTTGTCGATGGAGACGGCGGCGCGGGCGGCCAGTTCGACGGCGAGCGCGGTGTCCCGCTCCCCGAACGGCTCGCTGCCCTTGGTACGGGAGAACTGCGCGAGACCCACCACGGTGTCCCTGGCGACCATCGGCACCGCCAGCGTCGACTGCACCAGCGCGCCGAACTCCGAGCCGCCGTCGGGGTCCGCGCTGCTGTCCCGGCCGGGGATGACCCGCACCTGGGCGGTGCTGAGCGCGGTGGCGCACGGCGAGTGCGGCGGGTACCGGTGCACCTCGCCGACCTGGACGGGGCGCCGGCCGGTGCCGCGCGCCCGGCCGCCGTAGGGCGCGTGGGCCCGCCCGCCGCCGGGGCCGTACGGGCCGAACGCGCCGCCGGTCTCGTCCTGCTTGTCGGCCTGGCCGGCCCGGCCTGCCGGTGTGCTCCCGGGGGCGCCGGCCTGGCCGGTGACCGTGCCGGTGACGCCGATCGGGCTGCCGGCGCCCGGGATGCCGAGGTCGACGGGGCCGGCCAGGTCGTCGGGGCCGGCGTCCGGGTCGGGGTAGCCGGAGAGCGAGACCGGGCCCGAGGAGACGGCGCTGGCGAAGGCCACCCGGCGCAACTGGGCGCTGCCCTTGCCCGGCTCGCGCTTGCGCCCGGAGCCCGCGCCGCGCGCCGTCCACAGCTCGGGCGGCGCCTCGTCGCCGGCGAGCAGCCCCTGGTAGAGGTCGACCGAGGCCAGGTCGCAGAACTGGGGCACGGCGACGGCCAGCAGTTCGCGGGCGGTGGTCTCCAGGTCGAGCGAGGTGCCGATGCGGGCGCCGGCCTCGTTGAGCAGCGCCAGGTTGCGCCGTACGCCGGCGGCCTCCTGCTCGGCCCTGCGCCGTCCGGTGATGTCGATGACCAGGCCGGCGACGCCGATGGGCCGCCCGGAGCCGCCGTGCAGCCGGTAGAAGGAGACCTGCCAGCGCTGCCGCTCGGTCTCCCCGTACCGCGAGCCGACGATCTGCATCCCGGTCACCGGCGTGCCGGTCTCGATCACCCGGCGCAGCGAGGCGCTGAACCGGTCGGCCTCGGCGCGCGGCAGGAAGTCGTACGGGGTGCGCCCGCGGTGCCAGGCGACGGGGCGGCCGAAGGCGCGGGCGAAGCACTCGTTGACCCGCATCAACCGCAGGTCCTTGTCGGCGAAGAAGAAGCCCAGCGGGGACTGGCCGAAGACGGCCTGCGAGGCGGCGAGGTCGGTCTCGATCTGGCGCAGCGCGCTGACGTCGACCGCGATGCACAGTGCGGAGCGCTCGCCGTGCTCGTTGCGGGTGGGCATGAGGTAGATCTCGGCGAGCCCGTACGGGCCGGCCGCCGCGTCGTGCTCAGCCGAACGCTGCCCGGGCAGCCCGTGCGGCACCAGGTCCGGACAGGGCGACAGCTCGGGACAGGGCTGCGGGGCGCCGGGCGGTGCGGCGTGGGCGGCCTGCGGACCTGCCGGCGGGACGGCGGCGGCGTACGGGCCGGCCGGGGCGGGGTGGTTCTGCGCGGTGGAGGTGGCGCCGGGGGCGGGGCTGGCCGTCGGGGTGGGGCTGGTCGGGGCCGTGGCCGTAGCCGCACCGGACGCGTCGGCGGAGCCGGCCGCATGGGCCGCGGTCGGTCGCAGATAGGGCACCAGGCCGGTCCACTCGCGCCCGTCGAGCAGTTCGGCGACCTTGCGGTGGCCGCTTTCGCGCAGCTCGTGCGGGACGAAGACCTCCACCGGGTCGCGGCCTATCGCCTCGTGGGCCGGGACGCCGAGGAGTTCGGCGGCGCGTTCGCTCCACTGCTCCACGCGGCCGTCGGGGCCGAGCGAGAAGGAGGCCACCCGGACGTAGTCGTAGATGGAGCCGGGCGGGCTGCCCTGCCACATCGGTGCCGAAACCGGTGCGATCTCCGTCCCGTCGGGCGTCCCCGCCCCCGCTGGCATGTCGCTCACGTGCCCGTCTCCTCCGGCTCAGGTGCTAGGACCGGCCCAGGAGGCCGAGTATCCAGCACCCCGGCCCATACCTGCACGGCCTTCACGATCACAGCACGGTCTCGACGCACTCTCGTGCGGCGGGGTGATCGCGAACGCTCACCGAGCCGTCGCACGGGCCCGTCCGAACCCGTCGGCCTCCGACGGCCCGCATCGGACCCCCGTCAGCCCCCGGTGGGCCGTGCCGTACCGGCCACCGCCCCGTCACCGCGGAACGCCCCGCCGGCTGCCCATCGCGGCAGGCCAGGCCGTTCCACAGACCGCTGCTGCCTGACTCCTCACCAGGCAGACCTGACTCTAACCAGACAGTTCGCGGACGTGACCAGCCTGACGGGCTCATCCGCGACACCATGCGCCCCACGCCCCACCCCAGCGCCCGCCCCGCCGGTCTTGACGCCACTCCGTCCCGGCCTCCCCCACAACTGGCCGGAGCGCTCCCACCGCCCGCTGACGCCACCGCGCCGCCCGCCGGCCCGGGAACGTTCACCCACCGCTGGGCGGCGTTCACGCCCGGGCGCCCGCCCTGCGGGCCGCGCCGCGCGCCGCGCAGTGTGACGGGTACCACTCTCGCACCGACGGGCGCCGGAAGCGCCGGGCCGGCAGCAACCGGATGCGGAACCCCGGGCCCACGGGGGCGGGGCCGGCGGTGGAGGCGGGCCGGGGCCCGGGCGCGCGCTAGCGGGCCGACTCGCCCGGGCCCGGCAGGGTCAGCTCGAACCAGACGGTCTTGCCCACCGTGCCGCGCCGGGTCCCCCACCGGCGGGAGGCGACGGCCACCAGTTGCAGCCCGCGCCCGCCCTCGTCCTCCAGCGCGGCGGCGCGTTCCCGCGGCGGGTCGTCCACCGGGTCGGACACTTCCACGAGCAGCGCCCGGCCGCCGGATTCGGGCAGCGGCCGGAAGTACATGCGGACGCCGATGGGGCCCTTCGCGTACCGCAGCGAATTGGTCACCAGCTCGCTGACCAGCAGCACCGTCACATCGCTGACCGCCTCGATGCCCCAGTCGACCAGCACTTCCCGCACCAGTTCCCTGGCCTGCCGCACGGAGTCGGGCGCAGCGGGAAAGCTCCACTCGGCGAAGCCGGGCGTGGACGCCACGGCCCCTGCGCTGTCGTTCACGCCCACCACTTCCCCAGAACGCCGACGAGCCCCACCGAAATGTCCACGTTAGGCGGGGTTAGTCAGCACATACCCGATATTCGGCTCGTCATATCGCCCCACCGGATCCCGTGCCACGGATGGCCCGGATGCTGCGGATGCGGCGGATGCCGCGGATGGGATATGCGGCCGGTGGCCGAGCGGGCGGTTCGGAGCTTCCGGGGGGGCTCGGGGCTTACGGGCCGCTCGGGCTTCCGGGCGACTCCGGGTTCGGGGGCGGCTCGGGCCGCGGAATGGCTCGGGATGGCCCGGAGCGGGGTTCGGGCGGGACGGGCTCGGGGCCGTCCGAAGCGGCTCGGGGCTCGGGTGGAGCAGCCCAGGGCCACCCGGGGTCGGCGAGGTCTCCCGCACGAAGAGGGTCGTACGAAGGAGTCGCACGGCGGGGGCCGTGCGGGCGGGGCCGCACGGGCGGGGCCGTACGGAGGCGGGTCGCGGGTTGCGTCAGGCCGTCAGTCTGCGCAGCGCTTCGGCCACCGCGGGGCGGTCCTGTTCCAGCCAGTCGACCGAGTCCACCTCGGCCGGCGCCAGCCAACGGATCTCGTCGTGCTCCGCGCGCGGTGCGGGCCGGCCCGCGCCCAGCCGCGCCAGCCACACCCACATTTCGTACCCCGGCTTGAGCGGCCAGGCGCCGGGCACCCGCTCCCCCAACTCGACCGCCACGCCCAACTCCTCGTGGAGCTCGCGCACCAGGGCCTGTTCCGGCTGCTCGCCCGGTTCGATCTTGCCGCCGGGCAACTCCCAGCGTCCGGCCAGCTCCGGCGGGGTGCTGCGCCGCGCGGCCAACAGCCGCCCCTGATCCCAGATGGCCCCGGCCACCACCACGCTCATCGTCACGCCGGCACCCTACCCACCCCCGCTCGCCCACCCCCCGCCCCTCAGCCACGCGCACCGCGGGAGAACACGTCGCGGGAACGCGCCACGGCCGCGACGGGCGGGCCCGGCACCGGGCAGCGCGAAGGGGCCAGCGGCGACGCGAGCGCGGCGCGCCGCCACCGGCGGGTGTGGCCCGGCCGCGCCTGGGGGCGTGCGGGGGAACCACGCGGGGAACCGCCTGGGGAACTGCTGGTGAACGGTGTTCCACCGCTGTCCTGCGCGCTCGGTGAGTCGCGCGGTACGAGGTGGAGCGGGGTCGTGCCGTACGCGCCCGCCCGGCCGGAAGGGGTGTTGCCGGGGCTCGCGCGCGAAGCGGTCAGGCGCTGCGGCCCGCCGCGGTGGTACGGGCGCCGCTCGTCCGGGGCGGCGTCTCAACGCCTCCGCGAAGCGCGGCACTTCCTACCTCGTGCACTGCGTCTGCGCCCTGTCTGCCGTGCGTCCCGGTGCGGCGCGCGGTGCGCCCGTCCGGCAGCGTCTCGGCAGTGCGTCCGCTCAGGCGGTACGCCGGGGCGCGGTGGAGCGTTCTACTACATAGAGTTGGCTGGCGCCTCGCGCATGCAGCCGATCGGCCACCTGCTCCGCCTCCGTCTTGGTCGCGTACCTCCCGACCCGGTAGCGATTGCCGTTGTCGTCCTGGCGGACGACCAGCCACGGCAGCGAGGGCCCGGGGCCACTCTCCGTCATCCCGCACCCCCTCTTCCGGCCGGCCGTCCCCCGGCACGCCTGCTCCGTCTGTTGTGGGAAACCACGATCCGCATATGCCCGAGCCTACGCCCGACCCTCACTCAGCGGATACGGATTCTCACCAAGAGGTACGCATCCGGCCACCGGCCGGACGGCCACCAGCGGAGATCGGCATGCCAAAACCGCCCGTGGCCTTCCGGCATACATCGCCATAACTGAGGCGATAGCGCGATCGGCACGAGCGGTCGTCCGCCGCGGGCGCGCCGTCCGGCGGGCGTCCGCGGCGATCCTCAGCCGCCGGACGCGGTCATCGGACGGGCAGGTGATAGGCGATCCGGTACCGGTCGGCTGAGATCACCACATCGGCGGTCTCCACCGGCCGGCCGCCCGCGTAATACGTACGGGAGATGACCAGAACCGCGTGGCCCGGGACGCCGCCGAGGGCGGCCGTCTCATCGGCGAGGCCGGGGCGGGCCCCCACCTCCTCCACGACGTTGTCGACCACCAGGTCGATGGCGGCCATCCGGTCCACCACGCCCCGCCCGGCCAGCGGCCCCTCCTCGGGCAGCAGCACCGGGGTGCGTCCGGTGATGGCCAGCGGCTCCCAGGAGGTGGAGAGCATGGTGGGCTCGCCAGTGGCACGGAAGACGTAGTGGGTGCGCATCACGCGCTCACCGGGCTCGATGAGCAGTCGCGCGGCGATCTCGGCCGTGGCCTCCTCCTGACCGCTGTTCGACTCCCAGGTGCCGGGCACCGTCTCGTCGGCCTGCTCCTGCCGGAAGGGGGTGCACTCGGCGACCGTGCGGTATCCCGTACGGATCAGGCGGCGCGGCACCGGACGCTCCCGCACGTACGTGCCCGAGCCCGAGCGACCCTCCACCAGGCCCTCGGCCATCAGCACCTTGCGGGCCTCAAGCGCGACCGTGTCGGAGACGCCGTACTCCTCGCGGATGCGGGCCTGCGAGGGGAGACGGGTGTGCGGCGGCAGGTCGCCGGCGACGATCTTCTGCCGGAGGTCGCCGGCCACGCGGAGATATGCGGGCTGCTCGCCAAAGGCCACGGCCCCTCCCAACAGGTCCCAAGGGGTGGACAGTCCGCATCAGCTTGGCAACCGTCCGCAACCGCCTGCAAGCTTTGGGCTGTGAATCACCCGATGTGATGCATTGCTGGTCAGGGATGGACGATGGGCAAGCATTTCCGCTAGCTGAGCAGACGTCCGGTTCGTCGGGCGGCGGGTCCACCCGGCCGGCTGGCCCGGCCCGCCCCCGCGCCCGGCGCACCGCCCCGCACGCCCCGGCGCGCGGCGGGCGCGCCCCGAACCGGGTGCGCGGCCCCGCCACGACGCATGCGGTTGACCCGGCCGCTGGCCGCTGGCCGCTGGCCCGCATCCGCGGCCGGTCGCGATGCCCGGAGTGCAGCCGCGCGCCCAGCCCGAAGCCCCGGGCCCCGGGCCCTGCGGGTCAGTGGTCCCGGTAGGCCGCCTGATGGGCCATCGTGGACAGCTCCGCGGCCCACTGGGGGCTAATGTCGGCGGCCCGTACCGCCTCGCAGGCCACCTTCACCCGCTCCTCGATGACGGACTCGACCCGGTCCCTGATGCCGGTGCGCACCAGCGTCGCGTACAGCTCGTCCGGGTCGGTACCGGCGAGGTCGCCGGCGACCAGGTCGCTGACGGCCGGCTCGTCACGCAGCGCGAAGGACATCAACAGCGTCATCTTGTGCTGCTTGAGGTCGAGCTGGCCGGGCTTGCCGGTGGTGCCCGGGTCGCCGAAGGCGTCCAGCAGGTCGTCCCGGAACTGGAACGCCTCACCGACCGCGAGCCCGTACTCCTCGAACGCCGCCAGCGTGTCCGCGGCGGCGCCGGCGAGCAGCGCGCCGAGAGCCAGCGGGCGGGAGATGGTGTAGCGGCCGGACTTGAAGACCGCGATGTGGCGGGCGAGTTCGGGGTCGGGGTGGAAGCGGGCCGCGGCCCTGATGTCCAGGTACTGGCCGGCCATCAGCTCCGTGCACAGCTCCCCCCACACCTCCATGACCTGCGGCGGGGCGCCGGCGGCGAGCCGGTTGGCGTAGGTGAGGGCGAGGTCGCCGGCGAGCACGGCGACGCCCTCGCCGTACCGGCGCGGCTCGCCGCGCCAGCCCTCGCGGCGGTGCAGTTCGGCATGGGTCACGTGCGCGGTCGGCTTGTTGCGGCGCAGTTCGGAGGCGTCCATCACGTCGTCGTGCAGCAGCGCGAAGGTGTGCAGCGCCTCCAGTGCCGCGGCCACGTCCACCACGGCGGGGGCCAGGGGGGCGCCGCCGGCCGCGAGGTAGCCCGCGGCGCAGAAGGCGGGCCGCAGCCGCTTGCCGCCGCTGAAGACGATCTGTGCGACGGCGTCGACCAGCGCCAGCGCGTCCGGGTTGTGCTCCTGCCACTCGTGCCGTTCGGCCGCGAGTAACCGCTCCAGTCTGCCCTGCACCCTGCCGAGCAGTCGTTCCAGTTCGGCACGGGCCGATGTGGGGTCTTCGGCCGTGGCCGCTGAGGTCCTCGACACGGTTCCGGGCACGGCGTCTCCCTGCTGACGGGGCGAACGGGGCTGAGCGTCAGTCGTCTGCGTCGGTCGGGCCGTCGTGACCGGGACCGCCGGCCCGTGCTGGGCGGCGGTCCCGGTCGACCGCGCGGGGTCGGGCGTGGTCGCGGGCTGCTGCTAGCGCTGCGCTCCCGCGTGCGCGAACAGGCTGCCGGGGATGGAGAAGACCACGTCTTCGGTGGTGGTGGTCACGCTGTCGACGTCCTGGTATCCCAACGCCGCGAGCCGCTGTACGAGTTCCTGCACCAGCACCTCGGGGGCGCTCGCCCCGGCGGTCACGCCCACCGCTTCCACCCCGTCAAGCCACTGCTCGTCCAGCTTGGAGACGTCGTTGACCAGGTAGGACTGGGTGCCCTGGCGGATGGCGACCTCCACCATGCGCACCGAGTTGCTGGAGTTGTCGGAGCCGACGACCAGCACCAGATCGGTCTGGGCGGCGATGTCCTTGACCGCGTTCTGCCGGTTCTGGCTGGCGTAGCAGATGTCGTCGCTGCCCGGGCCCTTGATGTCGGGGAAGCGGCGGGTGAGTTCCTCGATGATGTCCTTCGTCTCGTCCAGCGACAGCGTGGTCTGCGTGAGGTACGACAGGACGGTGCCGGGGGCGAACTCCAGCGCCCTGGCCTCCTCGACCGACTCCACCACGACGGTCTCCGCGGGCGCCTCGCCGACCGTGCCCTCCACCTCTTCGTGGTTGGCGTGCCCGATGAGGAGGATCTTCCGGCCGGCGTCGGCGGAGCGGCGGGCCTCCTGGTGCACCTTGGCGACCAGCGGGCAGGTCGCGTCGATCACCTTGAGCTCGCGCTGCTCCGCATTTCCGCGCACCGCCGGCGACACGCCATGTGCGGAAAAGACGCAGATGGCCCCCTCGGGCACCTCGTCCTCGGAATCGACAAAACGCGCGCCCTGCTTCTCAAGTTCGTTCACCACATGCTGGTTGTGCACGATCTGCTTACGCACGTAAACCGGTGCGCCGTACAGCTCAAGGGCCTTCTCGACCATGCCGATCGCCCGCTCGACGCCGGCGCAGAATCCGCGCGGCTCCGCCATGATGATGCGCTTACGCCGCTGCTGCGGGGACGCGAGCGTGCTGTCACTTACCGAAGGCATCGACTGCTCCCTACAGACTGCGAAGACATCGGTCGGCTGGAAATGCCGAACGGCGCCAATTCTTGGCCGCGGGACCGGGAGAGCGATATAGCAGACTCCTGTCACAAATAATTGCCGGGCGGACTGCCTGGGCCTTATGACCGTCTGCGACGAATGGCTCACCGGTGCGCATGGCACGCGGCCGGCGCGCGGGGCTCTTTCCCGCGCCGGGTCACATCGGGGCGTACGGGGCGATCGGCATGGCGCGGCTGGCTGGCTGGTTACGGGGAAGGGCCCGGTTGCGCGGTGCGGCCCGATCCGCGGTGGGCCGGCTGTGCGCCGGGGTGGGGGCGGGGCCGCGGGCCCGGCCTGTCGGCTGCCCGCTCCCGCCCCCGGTCAGGCGGCTGCCCGCCCCGGCCCCGGCGACCAGCCGCGTACTCAGCCCCCGTGCACGTACAGCAGGTTCCCCACGCACAGCAGGACCGCGCCCAGCCTGTGGATGGTGATCCCCAACTTGCGGGCGGCCAGCGGGTTGCCGCGGACGATGCCGGCGCGCAGTTGGGCGCCACGGAGCGCGAAGACCGGCGCGAGCAGCAGCAGGAACCACCCGGGCGCCGCCCCGCAGGCGACCGCCACCACCGTGCTGACCAGGCCGATCAGGCTGACCGCGAGCAGGTAGCCGCGGTAGCCCGCCGGGCTGGTCAGGGTGGCGACGTTGACCCGGCCGACGCTGCGGTCGCCGGCCAGGTCGTTCATGTTGGAGTACGAGGCGACCAGCAGCGCCCAGGCGCCGAACAGCACGCTCTCCAGCGCGATCAGCCCGCTGACCTCACCGGTGAGCAGCGCGTACGGCATCAGCACGACCATCCCGGTGGTGCCGATCATCAGCACTTCCTGGCCGCCCCGGTAGCTGAGCTTGAGGCCGTACGAGTACTGCACGGCGCCGGCGGCCACCAGCAGGAGCAGCAGCAGGAGCCAGCCCGGCCGGTGCGGCGCGAGCGCCGCGGCCGTCGCCCAGCAGCCGGCCCCGACCAGCACCGCACCCCAGCCGAACACCTGCGCCTGGCGCACCGACAGCGCCCCGGACAGCAACGGCTTGCGGGCCAGGTCACGCAACTGGCCGGTCTCAGGCGTGTAGTTGCGCGCGTCGCTGCCGTCCTTGAGCCCGGTCAGGTCGTCGAAGGTGACGGTCGCCGCGAAGATCGCGATCTGTCCGATCAGGAAGAGCAGCAGGGTCGCCCCGGTGGACACCTCCCACCACAGCGATCCCGGCAGTGCGCACCAGACGATGAGCACGCAGAGGTCATAGTCGAAAAATGCGAACTTACCCAGTTTGACGTAGGCGTTAAATCGCGTGTCACGGCGCACTGGATTTGTGGTGTCTACCGCCATCGAGTGTTCCCCCGTTCCGAAGATGCGGGGGACTCTCCCACGGCCGGCCCGGCTGCGCACGCGCCTTCTGGGTTCCGTCGCGGCCACGGCCACCCGCCCGGATTCCCAGGGATTGTCGCGCCAGGAAGGCCGGGAAGCACGGGAACCTGCTACTGCTAGCAATTCAGTGCACCCGTAAGACCCGCCACCGGCAATCAATTGCCATACGCGCACGTACCGCCACGGCCGTAGCGTGGTCGCCGCACCAGGGGCCCAACCGTACCCCCTCCTCCGCACACGACGAACTCCCCGACCGTGGTTGGTCGTTCCACGGAACGTGCCACGGAATTCCGCACGGGCAGCGCCGCCCGTGCGCCAGTAATGGAGGTGCATTTTGAGTTCTCGCTCGCAGTCCGGGGCGTCCGGCACGCCGCTCCTCGACCGGATCAGCGGCCCCGCGGACGTCCGCCGCCTCGCGCCGCCCGAGCTGACCGCCCTGGCCGGCGAGATCCGGGAGTTCCTGGTGGAGGCCGTGTCGAAGACCGGCGGGCACCTCGGGCCCAACCTGGGCGTGGTGGAGTTGACCATCGCGCTGCACCGGGTCTTCGACTCGCCGCGCGACCGCCTCCTGTGGGACACCGGCCACCAGTCGTACGTGCACAAGCTGCTCACCGGCCGCAAGGACTTCGCCGGGCTGCGCAGCCGCGGCGGGCTCTCCGGCTACCCCTCGCAGGAGGAGTCGGACCACGACGTCATCGAGAACTCGCACGCCTCGACGGCCCTCTCCTACGCGGACGGCTTCGCCAAGGCGCACCGGCTGCGCGGCCTCACCGACCGGCACGTGGTCGCCGTCATCGGCGACGGCGCGCTGACCGGCGGCATGGCCTGGGAGGCGCTGAACAACATCGCCGCGTCCAAGGACCTGCCGCTGGTGATCGTCGTCAACGACAACGGCCGCTCCTACGCGCCCACCCGCGGCGGCCTCGCCGAGCACCTGACGACGCTGCGCACCACCCAGGGGTACGAGCGCTTCCTCGACTGGGGCAAGGACCGGCTGCGCGGCACGCCCGTCATCGGCGGCCCGCTCCTGGACACCCTGCACGGCGCCAAGAAGGGGCTCAAGGACTTCGTCGCCCCGCAGGGCCTCTTCGAGGACCTGGGGCTGAAGTACGTCGGCCCGGTCGACGGCCATGACGTCGCGCAGGTCGAGTCGGCGCTGCGGCGGGCCCGTGCCTTCGGCGGCCCGGTGATCGTGCACTGCATCACGCAGAAGGGCAAGGGCCACGCCCCGGCCGAACAGCACGAGTTGGACCAGTTCCACGCCATCGGCGCGGTCTCCGCCAAGAAGAAGCCGTCGGGTCCCTCGTGGACGTCGGTGTTCTCGGAGGAGATGGTGCGGTTGGGGGCTGAGCGTGAGGACGTGGTGGGGATTACGGCGGCGATGTTGCAGCCGGTGGGGTTGCAGGCGTTTGCGCAGGCGTATCCGGAGCGGGTTTTTGATGTGGGGATTGCGGAGCAGCATGCGGTGACGTCGGCTGCGGGGTTGGCGCTGGGTGGGGTGCATCCGGTGGTGGCGGTGTATGCGACGTTTTTGAATCGGGCGTTTGATCAGGTGTTGATGGATGTGGCGTTGCATGGGTGTGGGGTGACGTTCGCGTTGGATCGTGCGGGTGCGACGGGGAATGACGGTCCTTCGCACAATGGGATGTGGGATATGTCGATTTTGCAGGTGGTGCCGGGGTTGCGGGTGGCGGCGCCGCGGGATGGTGCGCGGTTGCGGGCGTTGTTGCGGGAGGCGGTGGAGGTGGAGGACGCGCCGACGGTGGTGCGGTATCCGAAGGGTGTGGTGGCGGGGGATGTGGAGGCGGTGGCGTCGGTGGGTGGGGTGGATGTGTTGGTGCGGCCGGTGGTGGGTGGATCGCAGGTGTTGTTGGTGTCGGTGGGTGCGATGGCGCAGGTGTCGTTGGATGCGGCGCGGTTGTTGGGTGAGCGGGGGGTGGGGGTGACGGTGGTGGACCCGCGGTGGGTGAAGCCGGTCAATTCCACGTTGGTGGGGTGGGCTGCGGAGCACGAGTTGGTGGTCACGGTCGAGGACAACGGCCGGGTGGGCGGCGTGGGCTCCGCCCTGACCGGCGCCCTGCGCGACGCCCGTATCACCACCCCCGTCCACGAATTCGCGCTGACCCAGAAGTTCTTCGAGCACGGCAGCAGAAACGAACTCCTGGACGAGTCCGGCCTCACCGCCGACAACATCGCCCAGACCGTCCAAGAATTGCTGGCCGCGGCCGGCACCCATCGTCTTCAGGATGTCTCATGACCGCTGTATCTCTTGGCCTGCCGACCGTTCCGACCAAGCTTGCCGACCGTAGGGTCAGTCGTCAGATTCAGGTGGGCTCGGTGCCCGTCGGTGGTGACGCTCCGGTGTCGGTGCAGTCGATGACGACGACGTTGACTGCTGATGTGAATGCGACGTTGCAGCAGATTGCGCAGCTCACGGCGTCGGGTTGTCAGATCGTGCGGGTGGCGTGTCCTTCGCAGGATGATGCGGAGGCGTTGCCTGCGATTGCGAAGAAGTCGCAGATTCCGGTGATTGCGGATATTCACTTCCAGCCGAAGTACGTGTTTGCGGCGATTGATGCCGGGTGTGCTGCGGTGCGGGTGAATCCGGGGAACATCCGGCAGTTCGACGACAAGGTGAAGGAGATCGCCAAGGCGGCCTCGGATGCGGGGGTGCCGATTCGTATCGGGGTCAACGCGGGGTCGTTGGACAAACGGTTGTTGGCGAAGTACGGGAAGGCGACGCCTGAGGCGTTGGTGGAGTCGGCGTTGTGGGAGTGCTCGCTTTTTGAGGAGCACGGGTTCCGGGACATCAAGATCTCGGTGAAGCACAACGATCCGGTGGTGATGGTGAATGCGTACCGGCAGTTGGCTGCGCAGTGTGACTATCCGTTGCACTTGGGTGTGACGGAGGCGGGTCCTGCTTTTCAGGGGACGATCAAGTCTGCGGTGGCGTTCGGTGCGTTGTTGGCGGAGGGGATCGGCGACACGATTCGGGTGTCGTTGTCGGCGCCGCCGGTGGAGGAGGTGAAGGTGGGCATCCAGATTCTGGAGTCGTTGAACCTTCGTCCGCGGCGGTTGGAGATCGTGTCGTGTCCGTCGTGTGGGCGGGCGCAGGTGGATGTGTACAAGTTGGCGGATGAGGTGACGGCAGGCCTTGAGGGGATGGAGGTTCCGTTGCGGGTGGCGGTGATGGGGTGTGTGGTCAATGGTCCGGGTGAGGCGCGTGAGGCGGATCTGGGTGTGGCCTCGGGCAACGGGAAGGGGCAGATCTTCGTGAAGGGCGAGGTCATCAAGACCGTGCCGGAATCGAAGATCGTGGAGACCCTGATCGAGGAAGCCATGAAGATCGCCGAAGAGATGGAGAAGGCGGGCGTGGAGTCCGGCGAGCCGCAGATCAGCGTGGCGGGGTAACGCTCGCGACGGGGCCTGAGAGCCCGCAACTCCCTTCATACACCTAGCAGTTGCCGAGTTGGCTGACGCCCGAGAGCGTCGGCGAAACGAGCGAGGGCGGCCACGTTTCCCGTGGCCGCCCTCGTGGCGTTGTGGGCGTGGTCTCGTACGGCACGGGGCCCTCCCGTACGGCGTGGGCGGGGCCCGGCGCCGAGGCCCGGCGGGGTCGCGCGGGGCCCGATGAGGCCCGGGGCGGGTGCCCGCGGCATATCGCGCCACTTTCCGGTGGGGGCGCGGGCCAGATGTCTGCGCCCCGGCGGCGATGCGTACGCGCCCGGCGCCGCCCTTCACACTGCTCAGCGCGGCACACCGGTGCGGGCGCCGCCGCGCGGTGAAACCCGTGTTTCCCCTGTGCCCGTTGAGGGGCCGGTTTGAGCACCGCATTCAAGTCGTCCCGCTGACTCCTGCTGACTCGACGGCTAGCTCCCGGGAATCGGCGTCGGTAGGCTCCGCGCCAGCAATCCGCGCATCCTCACGGAACACCGAAGAGATCCCCACAGAGGCACCGCAGGATCATCGAAGAAAAGCCGCACAAGACCAGCAGAACACCCTCACGTGTCCGGTCGGTTTGCCTATCTCGGAATTCACCCGAGTGAGCGGAGCATGCGGAATGGTGGAAAACCTCAGGGAGCGCACCCCCACCAGCAAGGAAAACATGCCGATCATTTCGGCTTCCCCCAAGCAGCCCGACGCGAACGAGATCCAGGGCGACATGGTCCAGCTCGGACTGAGCTGTGAGCTGGCCTCGCTCGACAGGATTCAGCAGTACGTCGGCGACGTCACGGGCCGACTGCCGCGGAATCCGCACGGCCTGGAGAGCTTCCTCATCGGAAAGCGCCAGACGGGCCTGCGGTCCGCACTCCCCCGCCCCGCCCTCGAATTCGTCCTGCACGCGGCCAAGTCGAGCCAGCACACCCTGCGGTCGGGGCGCGGTTTCGCCGACCATGCGGGCGCGGCCCCGTTCCTGCGCCACCTACTCGCCGACAATCCGGGCGGCGCCCACTTCGTCACCGCCATGACCGGCCGCCAGCCGCAAGAGGCTAACTTCTACGAACAGTTGCCGGCGTCCCACCCGAACACCGTGCAATTGCTCGCCATTCTCGCCCAGCACGACGTGGTGCCGTCCAGCACCGGTACGTGGGTTCCGGACGAGAGCGAGCAGTACATCGGTACCCTGATGGACAATCTGGCGGACATCCTGAACCACGACCGCTTCGACTGTCTGCGGAACAAGTCGGAGAAGGACCACAAGAAGGACGCCCACCGCGGTGACCAGTCGGGTTCGCTGTGGGGCACGCTCAAGTACCAGCAGTTGGACCAGTTCCGCTGGGATTCGCCGACGGCCCAGATCATCAAGGACAGTTACGTCGGCCTCGCCGACAACGCGAGTTCTTTCCTCGACATCGGCATCGAGCCGCAGAACCTGGTGGCCATCCTCGCGAACAAGATTGCCGGCCTCCAGGACAGCCAGCTCGACGACTACCACCCCGGGCCACAGGAACTCGTCATCTTCCTGGTGAAGAACCCCGCCATCGAAGACGGCTACCCCGCCGTGGACGGCTCCGGTGCGCTGTCCATCACCTGGGACCTGGTCGTCAAGCAGTACAAGAAAAAGAAGAAGACGTACAAGGACGGCACGATGGACGTCTGGCTCAGGTCGGCCATCTACGAGTCGTACTACGAATTCAACAACGTCATGCTGCAAGACCAGATGGACGACGACGCCAACCTGTGCCCGTGAGAACCCGGTACGAGAGGAACGATGGCCATGAGCAGCGATGACGTAAGCGTTCTCGGCGAGCGGGTCCCCACCGGCGGGGTGAAGATCTTCCAGGACCGCCCGGGCGCGTCCAAAGAGGTGTTCGACCAGTCCGTCGTCTTCCAACAGGATTCCAGCACCGTCCGGGCCCTGACCCTCTACACCCCCGACCTTCAGAACGTCGGCTGCATCGACAACACGGGCTCCGCCGCGACCACCAGCTACGCCAAGAGCGTGAGCACCGGATTCACCACCTCGCTCACCACGACCTTCTCCCTGGAGACCTCGGCCGAAGTCTCCATCGAGGTCGTCAAGGCGTCCTTAACGGTCGGGTTCTCGCTCTCCTTCACGGAACAGTATTCGACGGTCACGACCCAGACCATGACGTTCTCCGTACCGCCCGGCGAAAAGGCGTTCACGTACCAGGGATTCATCCGCACGGTCGTCATCGAACACAACACCAGCAACCGCAGCTATTCCTTCGTGGCCGGCAGCGAGGGCAAGTTCCTGACCGAAGTCCTGGTCACCTCGCCGGTGCCGGTGATTGGCGCGACGACGATATCCGGCTGAGGGCGGTTTCCGTCGAAGGCCGGTTGAAGGTCCAACCTGCCGCCCCTCTTCGCCATCGGCCTCCTGGGCTACCAGGCACAGGACATGACCGACTGAGCCGGGGCGAGGGCGCGTCGCCCCCTCTCGGCCGCTGGCCCCGCCCCGTACCGCGGGTAGCCCACCCCGACCCGCGCACCCCGCCGGTTCGGCCCCGTACCCCGCCCCGTACCCCTCCGTTCTGCGGTCGCTCGTTCGGGCGGGTGAGGGTGGTGGGGCGCGGTGCGGGCTGCTGGCCCGGTCCTGTGACGGGGGCCGGGCCAGCCTGCCGGGGCCAGGCGTGAGGGGCCCGGCTCGGGGCGCTGGCAAGGGGCGCGGGGCCGGGCTTGCGGGTTAGTGGCCCAGGTACGTTTCCGCCACCAGGAAGGCCAGGTCGAGGGACTGGCTGCGGTTCAGGCGCGGGTCGCAGTACGTCTCGTAGCGCTGGCCCAGGTCGTCCGCGTAGACCTCGCCGCCCACGCACTCGGTGACGTCGTCGCCGGTCAGTTCGACGTGGATGCCGCCGGGGTGGGTGCCGAGGCCACGGTGCACCTCGAAGAAGCCCTTCACCTCGTCCAGGACGTCTTCGAAGCGGCGGGTCTTGTGACCGCTGGGTGCCTCGAAGGTGTTGCCGTGCATCGGATCGCTGACCCAGCCGACCTGGGCGCCGGACGCGGTGACCTTCTCGACCAGGGTGGGCAGCCTGTCGCGCACCTGGCCGGCGCCCATCCGGACGATGAACGTCAGCCGGCCCGGCTCGCGGTGCGGGTCAAGCCGGTCGATCAGCGCGAGCACGTCGTCCGCGGTGGCCTTGGGGCCGATCTTCACACCGAGCGGGTTGCTGATCTGTGAGCAGAACTCCACGTGCGCGCCGTCGAGTTGGCGAGTGCGCTCGCCGATCCAGACCATGTGGCCCGACAGGTCGTACTGGTCGCCGGTCCGCTCGTCGGTGCGGGTCAGGGCCGCCTCGTAGTCCAGGATCAGCGCCTCGTGCGAGGCGTACACCTCGGCGGTGTGCATCTGCTCCGGGTCCGCGCCGCAGGCGTGCATGAAGTTCAGCGCGCGGTCGATCTCGCGGGCCACCGCCTCGTACCGCTGGCCGGAGCGCGAGGTCTTCACGAAGTCCTGGTTCCAGGCGTGCACCTGGCGCAGGTCGGCGTAGCCGCCGGTGGTGAAGGCGCGCACCAGGTTGAGGGTGGCGGCCGACGCCCGGTACATCCGCTTGAGCCGCTCCGGGTCGGGCCGGCGGGACTCCTCGGTGAAGGCGAACCCGTTGACCGAGTCACCCCGGTACGCGGGCAGGGTGACGCCGTCGCGGGTCTCGGTCGGCTTGGAGCGCGGCTTGCTGTACTGGCCGGCGATCCGGCCGACCTTCACCACCGGCACCGAACCCGCGTACGTGAGCACCGCACCCATCTGGAGCAGCGTCTTGAGCTTGTTGCGGATCTGGTCGGCGCCCACGCCGTCGAAGGACTCGGCGCAGTCGCCGCCCTGCAACAGGAAGGCTTCGCCGCGGGCCACGGCCGCCAACTTGGCACGGAGTTGGTCGCACTCGCCGGCGAAGACCAGCGGCGGGTAGGACTCCAGGTCGGTGACGGCGGCGCGCAGGGCCTGCTGGTCGGGCCAGTCGGGCTGCTGCGCCGCGGGCAGGGTGCGCCAGTCGGGCCGCGGGGCGGCGGCGGGCGGGGTCTGCGGGGTGTCGACCGTCTGTGTGTTCATGGGGTGTCGTGTGCGGCGGGCCGAGCTGGCCGCCGCTCTCCTCTCTGGACGCTGCGTGGCCCCGTCGCCGGCCACCTGGGGCGTGGCCGGTACGCATCCGCAGGTCGGGCGCGATGCCGTGGGCGGGAGGCGTACGACGCGTGGCGTACGACGGGGGACGCGGGGCGGTCGGTGTGGACGTGACTGGGTGGACTGAGCGGTGGGGAGGTGGGGACCGGGGTGGCGCACCCGGGGTGGGTGTGGCTCCCGGGTGGGTGGCTCGTCTGGAGTGGGTGGTCCCACCCTGGGTGGGTGGCTCGCCTGGCGCGGCGGCCTTGGGTGGGTGTGGGTGTGGCCTTGGGTGGGTGGGCCCGTTGGGTGGGTGGCCCGCTGGTGGGGCGGGGGCCGGGGTGTCGGTGGGTGGGTCGGCCGGTGGGGCGGGCCGTCCGGTGGGTGGGTCAGGCCGTGGTGGGTGGGGCGGTCGTGGCGTACGGGGGGTGCGACGGGGCGACGGCCGTCCCGTGCGGTGCGGTCTGCGCCTCCTCAGCGGACCCTGCCACGGCCGGTGTAACGACCAGTGACACGGCCGACACCAGATGGCCATCGAGGACGTGACATCGAACGCGCGCGCCGCGCAGCAGGGCCGGGGCTGGGTCGCCGGGGCACACCGTCAGCAACGTCGGACCGCCCGCGCAGGGACACCCGGCCGCGCCACAGCAATCACCTAGCTGGCGGCGTTCGGGCGCGCAGCGGCACGCGCCCGTACGGTGGCTCGCGCCCGAGCCGGGCGCCTCCGTGCGGCGGCACGCGCTCGTACGACAACCCGTACCGCAGCCCTCGCCCGCACCGCAGCTCGCGCCCGTACCGCGGCGCTCACCCGGGCGGCAGCACTCACCCGCACAGCGCCCCGCCTCCCCCCAGTGCAAGGTCACCGAGCGGAACGTCAGGCCCTCCTGGTCCGCCGCGGGCAGCGCCTTGTACAGCGCTTCCTTCGCGCTGAACAGGCGCAGCACCGCGAGCTCGGGGTGGGGCTCGGCCTCCACGCGGGCGAGTTCGGCGGGGGTGCAGGCGTAGCGGCGGGCCGCGTACAGGCCGGCGGCCGAGGTCAGCGGCTCCACGTCGAGCCCGACCGCGAACCGCGGGTCCGCGGTGACCACGCACACCGCCAACTCGTCGGTGTGCGTGAGGGAACCGCTGACCCCGTGCGGCCAGTGCGGGGCGCCGCGCTCGCCCGGCAGCGGCCAGTGCGCCGCCCCGGTGAGCGCGGCGGTGGCACGCGCCGCGGCGAGCCGGCCCGCCGTGTACGTGCCGCGCCGCCGGGCCGCCGCGAACCCGGGCAGCCCGGCCCGTACGGCCGCGGGCAGCGCCGCGAACGGCAGCTCGCCCACGGCCGCGCGCGCCACCCGCACCGCCGGCCCGGTGAAGAGCCTCGCGATCGTCGCGTCCGCGGTCCTCGCATCCGCAGTCGTCCCGTTCGCTGTCGTCCCGTCCGCACTCGCCGCGCCGGCGGTCGCCGCGTCCGCGGTCCTCGCGCGCACGGTCAGCGGGGGGTGCGGATGAGGTGGGTGACCGCGTTGGCGACCACCTGGTGGCCCGTCCTGCCCTCGCCCGACATGATCGACTCGGGGTGGAACTGGACTGCGGCCAGGCCGCGTTCGGCGTCCTCGACGGCCATCGCTACCGCGCCGTCGGCCGTCACGGCCGTCACCCGCAGCCCCTCGGGCAGCTCGCCCGGGTCCGCGTACAGCGAGTGGTACCGGCCCACGTCGAACGTCTCCGGCAGGCCGCCGAGCAGGCCGGACTCGACGGTGGTGCGGCGCACTCTGGAGGGCTTGCCGTGCACCGGCGCCGCCAGCGTCTTCAGGTCGCCGCCGAGGTACTCCACGATGCCCTGGAGGCCGAGGCAGACACCGAAGACGGGGATGCCGAGCCGCTCCGCCTCGGCCAGCGTCGCCGAGACCTTGAAGTCGGCGGGGGTGCCGGGCCCGGGCGAGAGCACCACCAGATCGGGCCGGCGCTCCTCGATGAGGTCCAGGTGGCCGCCGCTGCGGTAGGTGTCCACGGTGGCGCCGGTCTCCCGGAAGTAGCCGGCCAGGCAGTGCACGAACGAGTCGCGGTGGTCCACCAGGAGGATCGAGCGGCCCTGCCCGGGACGCTCCCTGACCTCGGCGCCCGCGACCGGCGGCGCGCTGCCCACCAACACGTCGAGCAGCGCCTTCGCCTTCAGCTCGGTCTCCTGCTCCTCGGCCACCGGGTCCGAGTCGAACAGCAGCGTCGCGCCGGCCCGTACGGTGCCCATGCCGTCCTTGATCTGGAGGGTGCGCAGCGTGAGGACGGTGTCCAGGCAGCCGTCGAAGCCGATCCGGCCGACCGCACCGCCGTACCAGCGGCGCGGCGAACGCTCGTGCCGCTCGATGAACTCGACCGCGGCCAGCTTGGGCGCGCCGGTCACGGTGACCGCCCACAGATGGGCCAGGAAGGCGTCCAACGCGTCGAACTCCGGGCGCAGTTCGCCCTCCACGTGGTCCACGGTGTGGATGAGCGTGGAGTACACCTCGATGCTGCGCCGCGCGGTCACCTTGACCGTGCCGGGGACGCACACCCGCGACTTGTCGTTGCGGTCCACGTCCGTGCACATCGTCAACTCGTGCTCGTCTTTTGCCGAGTTGAGGAGTTCCCGGATGCGCTGGGCGTCCTCCAGGGCGTTGGCGCCGCGCTGGGCGGTGCCGCTGATCGGCGCGGACTCGACCAGGAGCCGGTCGGCGTCCCCCGCGACGCCCCGGCTGACCCGGACGAACATCTCCGGCGACGCACCCACCAGGTACTCCCCGTCGCCCAGGTTCATCAGCAGGCTGTGCGGGGCCGGGTTGCGCTCGTACAGCCGGCGGAAGAGGTGGGCCGGGGTCTCGGCGCACGGGTGCTTGAAGGTCTGGCTCGGCACCACCTCGAACAGGTCACCGGACCTGAACAGCGGCATCGCCGCCTCCACCACCTGCGCGTACTCCCCCAGCGCGTGGTCGCGCCGGCCCGCTGCCGGCCGGCCGGGCACGAAGGGCTCGGCGGGCGTCGCGGTGGGCAGCCACTGGGTGCTCGCGGCCCCGGCGACGAAGTCGTAGCGGTGCCGCACGGCCTCGTCGCCGCGCAGGTCCAGGTCGTAGATGACGTCCGGCAGGTGCAGCACCAGGTCGCGGTCGGCCGCGTCGCGGCGCTGCCGCGGGTCCATCGGGTCGACCTGGAAGATCAGGTCGTAGCCGAACGCCCCGTACAGGCCCAGGAGTTCGTCCTGCGGTGCGGCGAGCCCGGCGATCAGCGCCCGGATCGCGGCGAAGACGCCCACGTGCCGGGTGCGGTCCTCCTCGGCGAAGACGCCGTGCGGGGTGCCGCCGTGCAGGTGCAGGGCGTCGCCGTCGGCACGGACCGTGCCCGGCAACGTGCCGAGGAGGGTGTGGACGGTTGGCAGCAGCACCCGGCCGCGTTCGTTGAGCGCGGTCACCGTGAGCCGGTCACCGCGCGCCACCGCTTCGAGCGGCGGGTCCACATAGCCGATGATGCGGTCCTGGCCCCGGAAGAGGACCAGGCCACGGCGCTCGTCGAGCGCCGCTTCCAGTCTGGCTCTGGCCGCCGCCGCGCTGCCGGCGCGCTCCGTCGTACGGATCACCTCGACCCCGGACGGCGTGCTCCAACGATCCGTCTCCGCCTGCTGCCGCAGGGCCGTCCCCGTCGTGTCCGTGGAGGTCATTCCCACCGTTCTCCTCCGTAGCTGCGTGCATGGGGTGCTGTGCTGTTGGGCTGTGTTGTTGCCCGGCTGTGCTGTTGCTCGGCTGTGTCGCTGGGTGTGTTGTTGCTGGGTGTGTTGCTCAGCCGTGTTGCTGGGCTGTGTCGCTGGGCTTGGGTGTGTTGTTGCTTGGGGGGTGTTGGTCGGCTGTGCTGGTCGGCTGGGTCGCCGGGTGTGCTGCGGGTGTGCCGGGTACGCCCGGGGGTCGGGCGTACGCGGCGTCGTGGCCGTGGGGGCCGGCGGTGGCCTTCACCGACTGTGTGGGTGGGGCACAGGTGCGTGTGTGTCGGGCGTACGGGCCGGCCTGGCCCGCCCACCGGGGAACGGGAGCCAACCGGCCGCCCGGGAGCAGGGCGGGGCCGGGGCCCGTCGCCTCACTGGAGTGACGGGCCCGCGGGGACCGCGCCGGCCACGGGCGACCGGTGGTACGGGAGCGCCGGGCGCGCTCCCCGGGCGCAGCGGGGCCGGCAGGCCCGTACCCACCGCACCCGGTCGGCATCGCCCTACGCCTGCCCCGAGCCAGCGGCACCGGTGCCACCAGCAGCACCAGCAGCACTGGCAGGGCCCGCCGCGTCCGCGGCCCCCGCAGAGCCGGCGGCACCCTGCGCACCGCTCGCGGCGCCGGCCGTCTCCTTGGCCGCCGCCTGCTTCGCCTCCGCCTCCGCCGCGAGGCGGTCCCTGAGCACGCGGCGGAGCAACTTGCCGGCGCCGTTGCGGGGGATCTCGTCGACGAAGTGGACCGCGGTGGGCCGCTTGTAGCTGGCCAGTTCGCGGGCGCAGGCGCCGATCAGGTCGGCCACCGTGGGCGGCTCGTCACCGGCCGCGATGAACGCCACCGGCACCTCGCCCCACTCGGCGTTCGGCGCGCCGACCACGGCCACGTCGAGCACGCCGGGCTGGGTGGCGAGGACCCGCTCGATCTCGGCCGGGTAGACGTTCTGACCACCGCGGATGAGCACGTCGTTGCGCCGGTCCACCAGGAACAGGAAGCCGTCCTCGTCCGCGTACCCGACGTCGCCGGTGCGCAGCCAGCCGTTGCGCACGGCCTTCGCCGTGGCCTCCGTGTTGCGCCAGTACAGCAGCATCATGCCGTCGCCGCGTACGCAGATCTCGCCGACGTCACCGGTGGGCACCACGTTGCCCGAGTCGTCCTGCACCTCGATGTGGTAGCCGGGCAACATGCGGCCCGCGGTGGGCAGTACGGTGCCCGCCACGTCGAACGGCCACTCGCCGCGGCGGAACAGGTGGGTGGCGATCGGACCGCCGCCCTCGGTGATGCCGTAGATGCAGCGCATCGGCGCCGGGAACTTCTCCAGGCACTCCCGCAGCAACTCCTCCGGCATCGGGGCGCCGCCGAACATGATGTCCTTCAGGCTCGACAGGTCGGCCGTCGCGAACGCCTTCGCCTTCAGCACGAACCGGGCCATCGACGGCACCAGGAACGTCTTGGTGGCGCGGTACTCGGCGACGTCGGCCAGCCAGCGCTGCGGCGTGAACTCGGTCTCAAGGACCAGCGCACCACCGGCGGCGAACAGCGCCAGGCCGATGACAACGCTGCCGTGGAACAACGGGCAGGGGTTGATCATCACGTCGTCGGCCGAGAAGCCGACCTCGGCCGCCATCGCCGTGTAGCAGGCGGAGACGGAGCGGTGGGTGACCGCGACGCCCTTGGCGTGCCCGGTGGTGGCCGAGGTGTGCAGGATCGCGAAGACGTCGTCCTGCCGGGGCAGCGGCAGCTCGCGCACCTTGGTGGTGGTGAGCTCCTCGTACTCCTCGGAGCCGATCGCCACCCGGAAGCCGTCGCCGAACGCGTCCCCGAGCCGGTCGAAGATCTGCTGCTCGGCGAAGACCGCGACCGGTTCGACGTTGCGGACGATGTGCTCCACCTCGGGAGCCGGGAACGACGGGTTGACCGGGCAGACCACGATGCCCGCCTTGCCGCCCGCCACGTACAGTTCAAGGACCTCCACGCGGCTGCGCGCGCTGATCGCGATGCGCTGCCCCTTCTCGATGCCGCGGTCCAGGAGTGCGCAGGCCAGGGCGTCGGTGCGGTCGTCGAACTCGCGCCAGGTCAACTTGCGGTTCGGGTCGGCAAGTGCGAGCCGGTCGGGGCGCAGCAGCCGGTTGCGCTTGACGAAGTGGGCCATCCACATCAGCGGGCCTCCCCACTGGTGGCGGCGATGTCGGTGGCGTCGCGGGCGACCAGCACCCGGTTGATGCCGTCCAGGGTGTGCAGCGCGCCCAACTCGTCGTCGTCCAGCGGCGTGCCGGTCCGCTCCTCCAGGTCAAGGGCCAGCCGGATCAGGTCACCCGAGTTGAGGCCGGCGTTGATCAGGTCGGCGTCGCCCGGCACGCCCTCGATGAGCTGCGGCAGGTCAACGAACTCCAGCAGCAGGCGGTGGCCGGGGGTCAGGTGGTCGCTCATGAGCTTCCCTTGGTCGTCGTGATGTGTTGCGCGGACGGTGGTCTGCGGTGGCGCCGGCCGGGTCGGCGGCGCCGGTACGGCGTGCTGCCGGTCGCGGTCGGTCGGACCGGGAGCGGCGACGCAGGGGTTGCGCGGGTGTGCGCGTACGGGCCGCGTGGGGAGCGGCCCGGCGTGCGTCGTGCCGGGTGGGTCGGGTGGATCGGCCGCGGCGGGTCGCGGGTGGCGCGGGCCGCGGGGCTGACGGGGCGGGACGGCGTGGGGCTGATGGGCGTGGGGCGGGCGGACGAGGAGCGGGTACGGGGACCGGGCGGCGGTCGCGGGCCGGGTAGGGGGACGGGGACGGGCGGCGGTCGTGGTGGTGGGGCGGGGACGGGCGGCCCAAGGGGGGAACCGGGCACGGATGGGTGCGGTTCGGGGGGTAGGTCACCACACCCGGCCAGCCCCGCCCCACTCACCTGACGTCGAGACGGATCAACTCCCCCGACGCCAGCTTGCTGGCCACCTCAAGTCGCTTGACCTTCCAGGTGGCGGTGTGCGGCACGTCCTCCCAGCGGCACTGCACGGGCGGTGCGAGGTCGGGCAACCCCGCCGTGGCCCGGGCCCAGGCGGCCCGGTCCAGCGGCCGGTCGCCCCGGGTACAGACCAGCGGCACCGGCAGCCCGCCCGGCATCGGGATGAGCACGGCCTCGGTGAGCTGCCGCATGCCGTCCAGGATCTGGTCCTCGGCGCGCAGCAGGCTCTCCAGCGCACTGCCCCGGTCCACGGTCCGGTCGTACAGGTGCAGACAGCCGCGGCTGCTGACCACCCCGACGTCACCCATCGACCACCAGCCGGCCACCAACTCGTCGCTCTGGCCGAGGTAGGAGGGGATGACGCCGGCGGACTTGCCGTAGATCAGGCCGAGTTGGTCCTTGCCCAGGCGCTTGGAGTTCAGTTCGTCGCTGACCCGCACCTTGGTGTGGCCGATGACCGGCCGGCCCACGCAGCGGCCGTCGGTGCAGCCCTTGCCCGCGCGGTGCAGCTTGATGGTGATCGGGCCGGTCTCGGTCTGCCCGTACGCCTGGAGGTAGCGGGCGCCGGGGTGGCCGGCGGCCAGCAGGGTCTGGATGGTCCTGGGGTGCGCGGCGTCGAACGAGCTGATGAACATCCGTACCTGCGCGAGGAGTTCGGGGTGCTGCTCGGCCGTCTCCTCCCAGCGGATGAACGCGTTCGGCATCGTCTCCACGATCGCCGGCCGCACCCGGGCTAGCATCCGCTCGGCGTTGCGCGGGTCGGGGTTCGTCATGAAGCCCAGCGGCAGCCCGGTCGCCAGCACCGTGAGCATGCCGGAGACGGCCCGCGCGTGCACGGGTGAGACGCAGGTCAGGTAGGGGCCCCTGAGCCGCACCACGCGCAGGAAGTTCACCTGCGGCCTGACGTGCCCGGCGAAGCTCTCCACGGAGTGCAGGACCAGTTTGGGCACCCCGGTCGTGCCCGAGCTGTGCGTGACCAACTGCGGTGCGTCCCGCGGCGGTACGAGGAGGGCCGGCAGTTCGCCCGCCGGCTGGTCCTGGACGCAGTCGCCGAACCGACCCGGCTTGCCCACGTACAGCCGTACCGGCATCCGGTGCGGCACCTCGTCGAACGCCCCGGTGGCCTCGGTCTCCGCATCGGTGATGATCGCGGCCGGCTCGCCGCGACGCACGTGCAGGCCGAGCGCGGCAGGTCCCGCATCGGCGTCCGTGAGGACGGGTACGGCGCCCGCCCTGGCACAGGCGAAGGCGAGCAGGATGACGTCGAAGTTGGCGCGCTTGGCGATGAGCACCCGGTTGCCCGGCAGCACGCCAGCGCCGGCCAGCAGCGTCGCGGTGCGGTCCACCAGCTTGGCGAAGTCGGCGAAGTCCAACACGTCCCCGGCCTCCGGGAACAGGTCGAGGGGCTGGTCCAGGTGGATCGGGACGCCGGGGTGCCTGCGTGCCGCCTCCTGGGGCGCGGTGGCCAGTGCGAGCGTGGCGCGTATGCGGCCCATCGGTTCCGCTCCCCCCTTCCTGGGTCTCGTCGTTGCGGTGGCCGTGCCTGGTGCTGGCTGGTGCTTGCGGTGCCTGGTGCTTGCGGTGCCCGGCCCTGCCCGGCGCGGGGCGCCGGGCTGCGGTGGCGCCGGTCGCGCCGGACGTCAGGAGCTGGGTGTCAGTACCGGGTTGCGCTGTTCGCCGGCAGCGCTGGGTTGCGCTGTCAGGTCGCAGTACGGGGTTGCAGCGTTGGGGTGCGCAGCCGGGTTGCGCTCCCGCAACGGGGTGCGGGGCGGCAACGCCGGATTGCGCTGCTGACCGGCAGTGCGGGGTCGCGCTGCTGGTCGGCGGGGTTGGCTGCCGGTACTGGGTGGCGCTGTTCGCTAGCGGCACGGCGGGGCGGGCCCGGTGGCGCGCCCGACGACGGTGCCTGGCCGGCCGACCGGCGCGGTGCCTGTCGACCTGCTGGCTCATCTGCTGGCTCATGGACTGGTTTCGCCGGCCCGACTGTCTGCCGGACCTGCGGCTGGGACTGGCTGGTGGGGCTGGTGAGGCTGTTGGGTACGCCGACGTGTCGGGCGGTACCGCTTCGCCCCGCGGCCGACGGTGTCTGGCCTGCCGTACGGGCTCGGCTGCTGCCGCCCCCGTGCGGCGTACGGGCTCGGCTCGGGCCGCCCCGTACGGCGTACGGAACCGGCTGCCGCTCCCGGTCGCGGCGCGCGGCCCCCGGCGGACCGCACCGCCGACCCGCTGGCCCGCGCCGGCCCGCTGCGGGTCGGGACCGTGCCGTACGGGCCGTGGGCGACGCCGCGGCGCGAGCCGCCGACGGGACGCTGGCCGCGCCCCGCCCGGCCGGGTGCGCCGCGCGTGGGCCGCGGGCGCGCCCTACCGGGTGCGGTGGGTCAGAACGGGTCCGGGCGGCGCGGCGGCGCCGGCCGTGGGCCGGCCGCCCGGGCGGGGCACCCCGGCGGGAGGCGGTCGCCCCACGCGCCAGGGGCGCCGGCCCGGCGCCCCCGCGGTGGCCGGTCGGCCAGTCGGGAATCGGCGGCTGCGGAAGAACACATAAGACGGTGAACGGAACGACGATGGCGATTGGCCGAAGCGTGGGATTCCCCTACGGGCGCCCGGCACTCCATCGGGCCCTGGCCACCCAAGTCGCCTGCCCCCACGCGTTCGTGGGCAATGCAGGAGACCCGGGGATACCTTCGCACGGCCTCTTCCGAAATCTCTGTCACAGAGATCACAGAACGCAATTGGCCGACCTCGGTACCGCGCCGGGTACGGCCGTCTCGCCGGCTGGTGAAGAAGTCTTTCGACGGCGCCTGCGACGAAGTCGCGGCATGGCCCCCGCGGTGTGCCCGTCGTGCCGGCACACCGTTCGCAAGGCCCGACACCTGGCTCGCGGAGGACAGTTGGCCGTGGTCAGCGCAGTGCCCATGGGGTAACCCCCGTTCCTGGCCCGGCACGTCGTATTCCCCCTCAGTTCGTTCACGGATCGCATGGACTGCGTATCGCGGGCGTCGGCGTGATCGCGTACGCCCCCGGAAGGAAACACGGAGGGACACCAGAAGTCAGGTCAATACCGCGCGACAGAGAGGGCGGTGTGGACCCTCTGGTGCTCCCCCGAGCGCAGCCCCACGCTACGGCGGCGAGCACCGCTACGCGTATGGCAGATTACTGCCTAGGCAATGCCACTCGGGCGGCCGAAGGCGGTTGTCGCGCGTTCGGTTAAAACGCCGTGACACACGCCGCCACATTGCGGCAATCGGCGCTTCACGGGACGCGCCTGCGCCATCGTGGTCGATGTCGCCATTCACCGGTTCGCCCCCGTACCCCGTCCGTGCCCCGCCCGTCTCCCCGTACGGACCGGTGCCGACCCGAGGAGCCCCCGTTGCCGCCCCGCCATCCCCTACGCGCGCTGTGTTGCGCCCTGTTGTTGCTGGTCTGCACCGGATGCGACGGTGCGTCAGGTTCTGGTGGGGGCCGGGGTTCCGGGGCTCCCCGGCCCGGCGCGGCCGGCCTCGGCGACCGGCTCTTCCCGGGCCTCGGCAACGGCGGCTACGACGTCACGCACTACGACCTCGCGCTCGACTACGCCCCGCGGACCAACACCCTGCACGGCACCGCGACCCTGACCGCCCGCGCCACCGCCGACCTGTCCTCCTTCAACCTGGACCTGACGGGGTTGCGGGTGTCCCGGGCCACGGTCGCCGGCGCGCCCGCCCGCGTCCGGCGCGCGGGGTCCGAACTCACCCTCACCCCGCGCCGACCGCTGCCCGCCGGCCGGCCCTTCACGACCACCGTCACGTACGCGGGCACGCCGCGCACCCTGGTCGGCGCCGACCACAGCGAGGAGGGGTGGATCGAGACCACCGACGGCGCCGTCGCCCTCGGCGAACCCTCCGGCTCCACCACCTGGTTCCCCGGCAACCACCACCCCAGCGACAAGGCCAGCTACGACATCGCCGTCACCGTCCCGGCCGGCTACACGGCGGTGGCCAGCGGCGAACTCCGCGAACGCCGCAAACATCCGGGCCGCGCCCGTCACGCAGACCGCGCGGATCACGCAGACCTCACAGATCGTGCACGTCAGACCGGCCGCCCGGCACAGGCAGGCCGCGCCGACGGGGCCGCCCGCACCACGTTCGTCTGGCACAACGCCGAACCGATGGCCAGCTATCTGGCGACCGTCGCCATCGGCACCTTCGACGTCCACACCCGCGGCGGCGACGCCGTGAGGTCCGGGGCCGGCGCCCCGCGCCGCACGACCGGCCCGCAGCGGACGAGCGCCCCACGCCGCGGCGAGCCCGCCGGCGGCGACGTGCCCCAGTACGTGGCCATCGACCCCGCCCAGGCCGCGGACAGCGCGGGCGTCGCGGACGACCTGACCGAGGTCATGGACTGGTCGACCGGCGTGTTCGGCCCGTACCCGTTCTCCTCCACCGGCGCCATCGTCGACGACACGCCCGACCTGGGGTACGCCCTGGAGACCCAGACCAAGCCGTACTACAGCTCACCGCCCGACGCCTACCTCCAGGTCCACGAGCTGGCACACCAGTGGTTCGGCGACTCGCTCACCCCACGGACCTGGGGCGACGTCTGGCTGAACGAGGGCTTCGCCACCTACGCCGAGTGGCTGTGGGAGGCCGAGCGCGACCCCGCCGGCCGCACCGCCGACGAGATCTTCCGCGCCTACTACGACGGCTCCGACCACCAGAGCAACGGCATCTGGGCCTTCCCGCCCGGCACCCCGCCCGGCCCGGCCCAGCTCCTGGACCCGCCGGTGTACGGGCGCGGCGCGATGGCCCTGCACCGCCTGCGCCAAACGGTCGGCGACCGCACCTTCTTCCGCCTCCTCCACACCTGGACCGCCGAACACCGGCACGCCACCGTCACCACCAAGGACTTCATCGCCCTGGCCGAACGCCTGGCCCACCGCGACTTGAGCAACCTCTTCCACGCCTGGCTGTACGAGAAGGGCAAGCCGAAGCTGCGGTGAGGCGCCGTCCGCAGTGCACGGGGTGCACGGGCCTACCGGGCGGCAGCGGCCCGGCCGGGGCGCCGGCGGGCGCGGTGGCGCGGTGCGGGCGCGGGCCAGAGCGATGCGGGCGCGGTGGCACGGGCGCGGGCGGTCGGCGGACACGGGCCCGTACGAGCCAGCCGACGCCCGGGCCGCACAGGGTTCATACGGGCTGTCGCCAACTCGCACAGGCTGACGCTGGGCTGACACCACCTGGCACAGGCTCGTACGGGCTGACGCCGGGCCAACACGGGCCCGTACCCGGCTGGCACCGGCCCGCGCAGGGCTACTCCCGCGCCCCCGCGAACGCCTTCCGGTACTCCCGCGGCGCCACGCCGACGTGCAGGCCGAAGTGCCGGCGGAGGTTGGCCGCAGTGCCCAGGCCGCTGCGCTCGGCCACCTGCTCGATGGAGAGGTCGGTGGATTCGAGCAACGTCTGGGCGCGCGCCAGCCGCTCGTTGAGCAGCCACTTCAGCGGGGTGGTCCCGGTCGCCGCCTGGAGCTGGCGGAAGAACGTGCGCGGGCTCATCCCCGCCTGCCTGGCCAGGTCGTGCACGGTCAGCGGTTCGTGCAGCCGCTCCGTCGCCCACTGGAGCACCGGGCCGAGCCCCGCCTCCTCGGTCGCCGGTATGGACAGGTCGATGAACTGCGCCTGCCCGCCGGCCCGGTGCGCCGGCACCACCATCCGCCGCGCCAACTGCCCCGCCACCCGCGCCCCGAGGTCACTGCGCACCAGATGCAGGCAGAGGTCGAGGCCCGCGGTCATCCCGGCACTGGTCAGCACGTCCCCGTCGTCCACGTACAACACCGAGTCGTCCACCAGGACCTGCGGATACCGGCGGGCCAGGTCATCGGTGTGCATCCAGTGCGCGGTCGCCCGGCGCCCGTCCAACAACCCCGCCTCGGCCAGCGCGAACGCCCCGGTGCACAGCGACACCATGCGCGCCCCCGACTCCGCCGCCAGCCGCAACGCGGCCACCAGGTCGGCCGGCACCGGCGCCCCCTCGTCCACGACCTCCATCGGCACCGAGGGGACGATCACCGTGTCCGCCGTGGCCAGCGCGTCGAGCCCGTACGGCGTCCGCAGCGCGAAGCCGTCCCAGGCCGGCCAGGGCGCCCGCGCCGCACCCGCTCCCGGCGCCGCCCCCGCCGTCGCCCCCGCCCCGTCCGCTATCGGCTCCGCGGCCGGCAGCGGGTGCGCGGAACACAGCCGCAGCTCGTACCACTCCTCGCTCAGGTCCGGCTGCGGCTTGCCGAACACCGAGCAGGCGATGGCCAGTTCATAGAGGTCCCACGGCGGCACGGACACATCGTCCACGACCGCGACGGCCACCGTCCCGGGCTTCACGCGCCACCCCCACTCCCGTCGCGACCACCCACGCCGCCCCCACACCCAGCAACCCCGCGCGCGCCACTCCCGTACGCACCACTCCCGTACGCGCCCCTGCCCCGCGCGCCGCGCTCACGCACGCCGCGTCCCCGCACGCTGCATCCCGGCGCACCGCAACCGCCCGCACCGCCAACATCGCGCACACCACTACCACGTGCCCTGATCCCGCGCCCGGTGCGGCGGAAGACGCGGAAGGCGAAGAGCCGTTCGTCCATGGTTCGCACCGTACGGCACGGCACTGACAACGGCCCCGCCCCGAGCCCGCCCACCCCTCGCCACCTGGCCCTATGCCTCCAACCCCGCCCCACACCCGCTCGGTCCCGTGCGCCCCATGGCAGGAATTTTGCGCGTGCCGGCACTCCTGCCACTGTCCGCCCGGCCCGGCCCGTGCGAGCGTAGCTGTCAACGGGGCACAGCAGTCCGAAGCCCCACCAAACCCGCAGGTCAACCGGGCCACCCCGGTACCCGGCCACGCCCTGCGCCGGTGCCCCGCACTCCCGCGTACGCCGCCAACGCCCGTACGCCAAACGGGATGCACCCGACCCACCACATCGCCACCGGCGCCAGCTACCCCCAACCCCCTCCCCTCCACCACAGGAGCACCGCACACCATGAGCACCCAGCGCCCCACTCCCACCCACACCACCACCGCCGACCAGCCCGCGGCCGACGCGGCGCGACCCGCGGTGAGCGTGCTCGGCCTCGGCCTGATGGGCCAGGCGCTGGCCGCCGCCGTCCTGTCCGCCGGCCACCCCACGACCGTGTGGAACCGGACCCCGAGCAAGGCCGCCGACCTCGTCACCAGCGGCGCGACGCTCGCCCCGACCCCCCACGAGGCGGTCACCGCGAGCGACTTGGTGATCGTCTGCCTCACCGAGTACGACGCCGTACGCACCCTGCTCGAACCACTCGCCGACGCGCTGCGCGACCGGACCCTGATCAACCTCACCTCCGGCTCGTCCGCGCAGGCCAGGGAGGTGGCCGCGTGGGCGGCCGAGCGCGGCATCGGCTATCTGGACGGCGCGATCATGGCCATCCCGCCGGTCGTCGGCACCCCCGACGCGTTCATCCTGTACGCGGGCGAGCGCGCCCGTTTCGAGTCGGCCGAACCCGCCCTCCGCGCCCTCGCCCCCGCCGGCACCACCCACCTCGGCGCCGACCACGGCCTGTCGTCGCTGTACGACGTGGCCTTGCTCGGCCTGATGTGGGGCACCCTCAACAGCTTCCTGCACGGCGCGGCCCTGCTCGGCTCGGCGGGCGTCCCGGCCGCCGAGTTCGCCCCCTTCGCCAACCAGTGGCTCGCCTCGGTCACCGGCTTCGTCTCCGCGTACGCCACCCAGATCGACGCCGGCGGCTACCCCGCGGACGACGCGAAGATCGACACCCACCTGGCGACGATGGACCACCTCATCCACGAGAGCGAGGCCGCCGGCATCACCACAGCGCTGCCGCACTTCGTCAAGGACCTCGCCTCCCGCGCAATCGCCGCCGGTCACGGCACCTCCAGCTACGCGGCCCTGATCGAGCAGTTCCGCAAGCCCGACACCACCGACCCGGCGGCGCCCAACGCCTGACCCCGCCGCCTCCCGGACGCGCCCCGGGCCCGCTCCCACCCCACCCGGGCCCGGGAGCGGGCCCGCCCCGTCCCACCCAACCCGGCCCAACCCGCCAACCCCACCCGGGCCAGCGCCCCTGACCAACCCACCCGGGCCGGACCCACCCTGACCAACCCGCGGGGGGGGCCGTCCGCACGCCCCCGCCCAACCAACTAATCCACTCGCCCCACCGACCGACACACCCTAAGCTGCCGCCATGGGTGTTTCCTGAGCAACGCGGACGCAACGCGACAGCAGTAGGGCCCGGCCGCCACGGCCCCGGCCCACCGTCCGCACACCCGCATGCCCGAGCGCACGGCCGCCCCGCATGCAACCTCAGGAGAACTCCGCATGGCCTTCAACGCCCGCGCCCCGCGCACACCGCACTCCCCGGCGCCGACCACCGCCCACCAGCAGACGGCGGCGAACCCGAGCACATCCCCCGCGCCCACGTCGTCCGCCCCATCCGCCTCGCCCGCACTCGACCGCCGCATCGACCGCCTGCGGGAGGTCGCCGCGGCCGAACCCCGGTTGACCGGCGTGTTGTTGTACGGCTCGTGGACGGTCGGCGAGGCCGACGCGTACTCCGACATCGAGGCGTACCTGTACGTGACCGATGACGCCATCGCCGACTTCGACGCCCGCGCGTTCGTCGAACGGCTCGCCCCGCTGCACCTCGCGTACACCAATGCGTACGGCGTCTTCGCGGTCGTCTTCGACGACCTGATGCGCGGCGAGTTCCACTTCACCGCGGCCTCCACCGGCGTCGCGGAGATCGCCTCGTGGCAGGGGATGGTGCACCTGCCGCGGCCGGAAGCGGCCGTACTCCTCGACCGTGACGGCAAGTTGACGGAAGCCGCCCGCCATCTCGCCACCTTCCAGCCGCCGGAGCCCACCGGGACCGCCCAGCAGCTCAGCGACGAACTGGCGAACTGGACGCTGATGCTCGCCCACGTCCTGGCCCGCGGCGAGACCGGCCGCGCCCACGCCCTCCTGCACACGGTCGTCGCCCCGCACCAACTCCAGCTCTGCCGCCTGCTCCGCGACACCACCGCGCACTGGCTCACCCCCAGCCGCGCCATGGAATCCGACCTGCCACCCGCCGACCTGGCCCGCTACCGCGCCACCACTGCCCAGGCCCTGCTCCCCGAGGTCCGCGCGGCGGCCCGGCAGAGCTGGCAGTGGACCCGCGAACTGACCACCGAGGCGTCAGCCCGCTGGCACACCCACCTCTCCCCCGAACTCCACGAGGGAATTGCCAAGTTGCTCAGCCAAGGCGAGTACGGGGCGTAGCCGATACGCCCCGTACGCCCCGTGCCCCGCGCCTGAACGACGAGGCGCGGGGCACGGGGCCGCGGGGACCCAGGGGCCGGGCGCGAGGCCCAGGGATGGTGGGGGTACGGGGTGCGGGGGGGGCGCGTCGGTGCGTACGAGGGACCTCACCGCCCCACGGAACACCCCTGCCCCGCCCTCGCGCCCAACGCCCCGGCCTCCGCACCCGAAGCCGCACCGGATTCGGCAGCCACCGCAGGAGGCTCAGACGACGCAGCCACACCAGCGGACCCAGCAGACACCACCGGCCGACTCTCCAACTCCCCACCATCCCGCCGACGCCGCAGGTCGGGCAGGAGCGTGACGATGCCGGCGACGGCCAGGACGACCCCGAGCCACACCGGCGCGCGCAGCCCGAAGCGGTTGATGCCGAGTCCACCGACGGCCGACCCGATGATGATCCCGAACGTGATGAATGAGGAGTGCACGGTGTTCAGCAACGCCCCGGAGCCACCCATCCGCTGCACGCGGGTGATCATCGCCGGGTTCATCGTCACGCCGACCAACCCGATGCCCATCATGAACACCACGGCCGGCGCCTTGACCTGCGCCCACAGCGCGAATCCGGCCAGGAAGGCCGCGTTCAGCGCCAACCCGCCGAGCAGCACGGCCAGGGTGTGCCGGTCGGCGAGCCGCCCCACGATGCTGTTCCCCACCACGGTCGCCGCCCCGTACGCCACGAGCAGCAGCGGTACGCTCCCGTCGGCGAAGCCGGTGACCTCGGTGAGGATCGGGTTGAAGTAGCTGAACGCGGCGAACGTGGCCCCGATGATCAGCATGGAGGTGGAGAGCACCAGCCACAGCCGCGGACTCCACAACGCCCCGGCTTCGCTCCGCAAGTTGCTGCCTTCATCGACACGCTCAAGGGCCGGTACGCCGACGAGCGTGCACAGGGCCGCCAGCACCGCCAGCCCGGAGATCACCCAGAAGGCGGCCCGCCACCCGAAGTGCTCCCCCACCAGCGTGGACAGCGGCAGCCCGAGCAGGGTGCCGAGCATCAGCCCGTTCATCGCCACGCCCATGGCCCGCCCCCGCTGCTCCGGCCGCGTCAACCGCGCACACAGCGAAAGGGCCACCCCGAAGAACGCCTGCGAGGCCGTGCCCGTCACCACCCGGGCGACCAGCATCACCGCGTACGAACCGGCCGTGGCCGCCAGCACGTTGCCCGCCAGAAAGACGGCGAACAACACCAACAACGCCGGCTTCTGCTCCATCTTCAACAGGGCGATCGTGAGGAACGGCCCACCGAACGCCATGGCAACGGCGAACGCCGTGATCAAGTACCCCACCTGCGCCACGCTGACGCCAAGGCCATCGGCCATCTGCGGCATCAATCCGGCAACGACGAACTCGCTGGTCACCATGGAGAAGATCCCCAGGGCGAGCACATAAATGGCACGAGGCACGAAATTCCACTCCCGAGACAATAGGAAAAAGAACGAGACCACACAGGAGAAAAGTTTTAGATAGATCAGTACAAAACAAATTCAAAAAAATAAACCCAACCACGCACCGAGAAAATCGCAAACCGAGAAGATCCCACCCGAAAGAGCGCGCCCCGCGCCACCACACAGCCCACCCCAGCCCGCCGCCCCCAGCCAGCAGGGGCCGAGCCACCTCACCCCAACGCAACGAACGCAGTCTCAGCAATCCCCTCCAACACGACCCGATCCGCACCCCCTTGGGCAGAAACCCGCATGCCCCCGATCACCGCATTGAGGAACCTGGCCAACGAATCGGCATCCCGCTCCGAAGAGAACTCCCCGGCCCCCTGTCCCACCTCAACGACCTCCCGCAAGGAGGCGAGCCGCAATTCCAGATCCCGCTCCAAAATCGCCGCGACCTCCGGGTCACACCCGGCGAGCTCCACGGTGGCATTGACGGTCAGACACCCCACGCTCCGCCCCTCAACCCGCCGCTCGAACTCCCCATCAATAACCAGATCAAACAACGCCCGAAGCCGCTCCCGAGCCGACCGCTCCACATCCCCCAAAATCCCCACCTGCGCCGCGGTCATCCTCTCGGTATACCGAACCAAGGCCCGCGTAAAAAGCTCATGCTTACTACTGAACGTGTTGTAAATACTGCTCCGCCCGAGCCCCGTAGCCCGGCAGAGATCCTGAGTGGAAGTGGCCTCATACCCCTTCACCCAAAACGCCCACACCGCAGCATCCAGAGCCCGCTCCTCATCAAACATCCTGGGTCGAGCCATGCCCGTACGGTAGCAGGTTTTGGACTGGTCGATGCAATATGGAGGAGGGGGCGAGGTTGGTGCATCGGAACGCGGGAGGGGCGGACCCACGGCCCCGACCCGCGACGGAGCCACGCCCACTTGGCTGGAGTCGCCGATCGTTTGACCTCAGACCTGCGCGTCTGGAAACTACCGACCAGTCACGATAGGGGCCCCCGGTCCACCGCTACACGTCGCACCGGAACGTGCTCTACGACGCTCGCACCTGCGAAAACGTGGCCCAGGGGCGCCAAGGTCAGCACAGAATCAGCACAGGACCTCAACTAGCACCCCTTGGCCGCGAGGCGTCGAACGGCCGTCCCCAACTCCGGTACCTGCGCCCGCCAACCGGCAACTGCGAGCTTCAGCTCGGCGCACGAAGCGCCGGTCAGGAAGACGACATCGCACGGGTGGCAGATCAGGAACTCGCGCCAAATCGAATCGGCGGCGCGCGGGCTCCTTGTCCTCGATGACCTTGGATATGCGGACTGCGGCGAGCAGGAGGGCAGCCGCAAGAAGGGCGAGGTTCACCGGGTCGTCGGCAGGGGTGATCAACGAGGTTCCAGAAGAGGAACAGAGCGGCTATCCCAATAGAGAGAATAAGCGCCTGTGGGGAGAGGTCACCGAGCTGCACTCGCCGAGGCGGGGCACATGACACTCCCAACCGACAGCAACCGGTCGACAGGACGCAGGTGGCAACGGCACGCATATTCAAGCCAGTTCGGCAACAGCGAGGGAGCTGACGCACCCAACGCCGACCACTCCGCTTCGGCCTTGCCTAAACGACGTGACCGTCTAGCAGGTGACCGGGTGCTCAATAGCGCGGCATGTTCGGGATCGCCTTCTCCGCGAGCTCGATGAGTGCCTCCACCTTGGTCAAGTCGGCCGCAACCTCCTCCGGCGTCACCGCAGGGGCCTCCGACGACCGATACTCGACTTCGTTACGCCGGGCTCGCATGCGGTTGAAGGGCCTCAGTATGGACCCGAGCGGCGGGTCAAGCTGCGCTCGCACGGCCTCGTAGATGACGGTATGGCCACCACGGCTGGTCGCGCGCAGCCCCTGGTTCTGGAGTACCGCGGCCAACGCTCTGCGCGCGGCGTCATAGGCTAGCGTGTACGCGCCCTCCGGGTCCGTCGCCGCCAACTGCCGCGCGGATCCGACATGCGTACGCGCACGGACCAGTTCCACCTCGGCGGCCTGCTGGGAAGCGGGTACGCGTTCGAGCTGACCACCGCCGATGAGCGCATCAATCGTCGATCGCCCTTGATTCCAACGCGTCATTGCTCCTCCAAGTCAAGGTGCAACTGGACCAGCGGACGTTCCCGAACGCTGGTGAGGAACGGATCACCCGTGCGGGCCTCCCACGCCTCGACTGCGACCCGATGGACGTTGACCTCTCGCCCCAGCCGTCGGGACGCTTCCTCGGCAAGGTCGAAGAGCGAGTCGGCATCGGGATCCCCCACGACGAGGACATCCACATCGGCCGGCGGCGGCCCCGGCTCGCCGTTGTACCGAGCGGCCCAAGAGCCGTAGATGTACGCCTGCTGCACACCTTCGAGTCCCGCGAGCGCTTCGGTGAGCAACGGCAACGGACCGAAGGACACGGCCATGAGATCGCTCAGCGGACGGTACAGCGGGGTGTCCGTTCGAGCCTTGACGAGGCGGCTGCGCCCCACTCGCCGATCGGTCAGGATGCCGCCGCCGGTCAACCGGTCAACCTCGCGCAGGACAGCGGTGGGTGTCACCCCGACGTCACTGGCGAGCTCAGTGATGCTGTACTCGCGCTCCGGGTGCAGCAGTACGAGGGCGAGGAGTTCGCCCTGCATGCGCGATCGGAGGATGGGGAGCAGACTTGGCGAAACTTTCATTGGGCGCAGGATATCAAGCGCCCAATGAAAGTAACAATCGGCAGTCGCACGCTTACCAACATGACTTGAACGGCCCTCCTCCAGCTACGCCCGAGGTCAGCACCAAGCCAGCACGGGAAGGCGGAAGGGGCCGGACTCGACAGAGTCCGGCCCCTTCCGACCCGCATACTTGACACATCAGGTCACGTGTGGTGGTTACGCCACTACACGTTGAACCGAAACTCCACCACATCCCCGTCCTGCATCACATACTCCTTCCCCTCCATGCGCGCCTTGCCCGCCGCGCGGGCCTCCGCTACCGAGCCGGTGGCCACCAGGTCGTCGAAGGAGATGACTTCCGCCTTGATGAAGCCCTTCTGGAAGTCCGTGTGGATGACGCCCGCCGCCTCGGGGGCCGTGGCGCCCTTCTTGATGGTCCAGGCTCGGGCTTCCTTGGGGCCTGCGGTGAGGTAGGTCTGGAGGCCGAGGGTGTTGAAGCCCACGCGGGCCAGGGTGGCGAGGCCGGGTTCTTCGGCGCCTACCGACTCCAGGAGTTCCAGGGCGTCCGCCTCGTCGAGTTCGGCGAGGTCCGCCTCCAGCTTGGCGTTGAGGAAGATCGCCTCGGCCGGGGCGACCAGTGCGCGCTGCTGGGCCTTGAAGTCGTCGTCCGTCAGCTCGTCCTCGTCGACGTTGAACACGTAGAGGAACGGCTTGGTCGTGAGGAGGTGCAGGTCGTGCAGGAGTTCCTCGTTGCCCGAGCCCTGCACGATGCCGGCGGAGAAGAGCGTGTCGCCGCGTTCCAGGATCTCCTTGGCCGCCTCGACCGCCGCCACCTTCGGGGCCACGTCCTTCTTGATCCGCGACTCCTTCTGGAGGCGCGGCAGGACCTTCTCGATGGTCTGGAGGTCGGCCAGGATCAGCTCGGTGTTGATCGTCTCGATGTCGTCCTTGGGCGAGACCTTGCCGTCCACGTGGACCACGTTCTCGTCCTGGAAGGCCCGGATGACCTGGCAGATCGCGTCCGACTCGCGAATGTTGGCGAGGAACTTGTTGCCCAGCCCCTCGCCCTCCGACGCACCGCGGACGATGCCCGCGATGTCCACGAAGTCCACCGTCGCCGGCAACTTGCGCTGCGAGGTGAAGATCTCCGCGAGGGTGTCGAGGCGCGGATCCGGCACGCCCACGACGCCGACGTTCGGCTCGATGGTGGCGAACGGGTAGTTGGCCGCCAGCACGTCGTTCTTGGTCAGGGCGTTGAACAGGGTCGACTTGCCGACATTCGGCAGACCGACGATTCCGATCGTGAGCGACACGTGGCGACTTCCCGTAGCGAGAATGGGTAGGAACGGCCCTGGACGGGCCGGTCCACCAGTCTACGGGCCCGCCCCGAACGCTCCTCCTCCCCTCGCCCCGCCCGCCTCGCCCGCCCCGGCTACCTCGGCTGGCGCCGCCTCCCCTTGCCCCGGGGCGCCCCCGCGCCCCCGCCGCGCCAGGGCGTCCCTTCGCCCCGCCACGTCGGTACCAAACACACGGTCGATCACCCGCCGCATCGCGTCCCCGATTGCACCGGATGGGCGTATTGCCCCACGCGCCGAGCGGACTATCGGTCGAACAGACAACCAAGGTGAGTCAAAGCGCGTGTCCATGGTCCGTACATCGGCGCATGGCGACCTACGTTGGTTCAGTGGAACGACCCAGCACGCGTACGCCCCGCCGTACGGCACCCCCGCCCCGACCCGCGGCCGAGCCTGCGCGTGGGGGTGGCGGTGGCGATGCCGGCGCCGGCGCCGATCTTGGTGAGAGTGCCACCGTCTACCGGGCTCGGAGCGCCGGGCCGCTGCCCGAGCCGCTGCTCGCGGTGGTGCGAAGACTGCCCGAGCCCAAACTGACCGGGTTCGGCACCGGAATGCTGACCCTTTCGACCATGCTCGCGGTCGGGTGCCTCGACGCCCTGCTGCTGTCGGGTTCGCCCGTCGTGTACGGGCTGTTCTTCCTGCTGGTCTGTGCCGCGTCGGGGGTGTGGGTGCGGCCGGCCGACCTGATCGCGGCGCCGGTCAGCGTGCCGATCGCGTTCGCGCTCGGGCTGGTGCCGATCGGCGAGGACGGCGACGGGCTCGGCGGTCAGGCCATGAACGTGGTGACCTCGCTGTCGCTCGAAGTCGCCTGGCTGTACGCGGGCACGCTGGTGACCTGCCTGATCGTCCTCGTACGGCGCATCGCGCTGGTCGGCAGGCGGCGCGGCCGGCAGCGGGCCGGGGCGCAGCGGACGGCCGACGGTCGCGGCGCCGGTCGCGGCGCCGGCCGCGGCAGCAGGCTCGGCACCGGCAGCGGGCCCGGCACCGGCCGGCAGCGCGGTCGGCGCCCGCAGCGTGGGCCGCACGCCGCCCGGGTCCCGCACCCGGAGCCGGGACTGCGCCCCGAGCGGGGCCCCGAGCGGAACCCGCGGCCGGCCGGCGTCAGAAGCCCGCAGCCGCCCCGAGATCGGGCCCCGGGTCCGCAGATGGGCCGGGGAGCGGCGGAAGAGCCTGGTCAGCAGGGTGAGCAGCGAGGGAAGCAGCCATCGCAGCGCCCACGATCCCCGCGTTATTCCGGAGCTGAGCAGGCACCACCTCGGCCTTGATGCCCTTGATCAGCGGCAGGAACTTGTCCGCCTTGCGGCTGACGCCGCCGCCGATGATGAACAGTTCGGGCGAGAAGAGCATCTCCACGTGCGCGAGGTACTTCTCGACCCGCCGTGCCCAGTGCTGCCAGCTCAGGTCGCCCTCTTCCTTGGCCCGGGTGGAGGCCCGGGTCTCGGCCTCGTGGCCGCGCAGTTCGAGGTGGCCGAGCTCGGTGTTGGGCACCAGGTGGCCGCCGGTGAACAGCGCGCTGCCGATGCCGGTGCCGAGGGTGAGCAGGATGACCGTGCCGGTGCGGCCCCGGCCCGCGCCGAACCGCAGCTCGGCGATGCCCGCCGCGTCCGCGTCGTTGACCAGCGTGACCGGCGCGCCCAGCCGCTCGCTGAGCCGCCCCGCCGCGTCCACCCCGATCCACGACTTGTCCACATTGGCGGCGGTACGGGTGGTGCCGTCCACCACGACGCCCGGGTACGTGGCGCCGACCGGGCCGCGCCAACCGAAGTGCTCGACCACCTCGCAGACACCGTCCATGACCGCCTCCGGGGTCGCCGGCTGCGGGGTGAGCACCTTGTGCCGCTCGGTCGCCAGATCACCGCGTTCCAGGTCCACCGGCGCGCCCTTGATCCCCGAACCGCCGATGTCCACACCGAATACGTCCATGAACACCACGCTACGTCGGGGGCGGCCGTCGTGGCCCGAATCTGCCGGTGTGCGCCGGGGCAGTGGGGTGGCCGCGGGCCCGGGACGTACGTCGGCCGGCGGCGGGTGCGCGCGGGAGGCGCGGCCCGGCGCCGGCCGTGGCCGGTCAGGGGTGGACCGGGTCGGTCAGGCCGTGGCCTCGCGGTCGGTCGTCGCGCGCTCGACGGCCTCCGCCGCCTCCGCCCGCAGGTCCCGGCGCAACTCCTTCGGCAGCGAGAACGTGATGCTCTCCTGCATCGGCTGCACCACCTCCACGTCCCCGTAACCACGCTCGGCGAGCCACTCAAGGACGCCGTCGACGAGCACGTCGGGGACCGAAGCGCCGGAGGAGACGCCGACGGTGCTGACCCCTTCGAGCCACGCCTCGTCGATCTCGCTCGCGTAGTCGACCAGGTGGCCGTCCTTGGCGCCGGCGCCGAGCGCGACCTCGACCAGCCGGACGGAGTTGGACGAGTTCTTCGAGCCGACGACGATCACCAGGTCGGATTCGGCGGCTATCTGCTTCACCGCCACCTGACGGTTCTGCGTCGCGTAGCAGATGTCGTCGCTCGGCGGGCTGATGAGCTGCGGGAACTTCTCCTTGAGCGCGTCGACGGTCTCCATCGTCTCGTCGACCGACAGCGTGGTCTGGGACAGCCAGACCACCTTGGACTCGTCCCTGACCTGCACGTTCTTCACGTCATCCGGGCCGTCGACGAGCGTGACGTGGTCGGGGGCCTCGCCGCTGGTGCCGATGACCTCCTCGTGGCCCTCGTGGCCGATGAGCAGGATGTCGTAGTCGTCCTTGGCGAAGCGGACGGCTTCCTTGTGGACCTTGGTCACCAGCGGGCAGGTCGCGTCGATGGTGGCGAGCTGGCGGCGGGCGGCCTCCTCGTGCACGACCGGCGCGACGCCGTGCGCGGAGAAGATCACGATGGCGCCCTCGGGCACCTCCTCCGTCTCCTCGACGAAGATCGCGCCCTTCTTCTCCAGGGTCCGCACGACGTACTTGTTGTGGACGATTTCCTTGCGCACGTAGATCGGAGCGCCGTATTGCTCCAGTGCTTTTTCGACGGCGATCACGGCTCGGTCCACACCCGCGCAGTACCCCCGCGGGGCTGCGAGCAGGACCCGGCGGCTGGCGCGCGAAGCGTCTTCGCTGGTGGCCGTGGCGGGCGTCGGGCTGGGCGTTGCGGTCATGCTGACCATGGTACGGCCGTGCCGCAGCGCGGAAAGGGCGTGCGGGTGGATCACACTGAGCCCAGGCGCGCGTACTGAGGAGGCTTTCGCCATGGCCGGGTCGCACAGCTCACCAGCCACGCTACGGCGCACGCTCACCTTCCGCGATCTCGTCGTGTACGGCCTGCTGTTCATCGCGCCGATGGCCCCGGTCGGCGTCTTCGGCACGCTGGACGCCAAGTCGCACGGCGCGGTCGCGCTGGTCTACCTGGTGGCGACGGTCGCGATGGCCTTCACCGCGTACTCGTACGCGCAGATGGTCAAGGTCGCCCCGCGGGCCGGTTCCGTCTACACCTACGCGCGGGTGGGCCTCGGCGAGGGGCCCGGGTTCGTCGCCGGGTGGATGGCGATGCTCGACTACCTGCTGATCCCCGCCGTCGCGTACCTCTTCTCCGGGATCGCGATGGAGGAGTTGGTGCCCTCGGTCGACCGGTGGGTGTGGACCTCGATCGCGGTCGTGGTGACCACCGGGCTCAACCTGTGGGGGGTGCGGGCCGCCGCGCTGGTGGGGTTCCTGGTGCTGGCGATGGAGATCGCGGTGCTGCTGGTGTTCGTGGCCGCGGCGCTGGTGGAGCTCGCGGCGCACGGCGCGCAGCGCGACTGGCTCTCACCGCTGACCGGGCAGGGCGACTTCGCGCTGACCGCGGTCTTCAGCGCGGTGTCGGTGGCCGTCCTGTCCTACCTGGGCTTCGACGCCATCGCCTCGTTCGCCGAGGAGACGCAGGACGACGCGCCGGGCGCGGCCGGCGGCAAGGGCGGGCCGCCGGGCAAGGGCAGTGGGTGGCGCAGTGCGGCCGGCTCCGCGCGCGTGTCGCGCGCGGTGCTGACGTGTCTGGCGGTGGCGGGGTTCCTGTTCGTCGTGCAGACCTATCTGGCGGCGCTGCTCTCGCCGACCCCGGCGGCGGAGTTGGCCGCCGACCCCGCGTCGCAGGGGTCCGCCTTCTACGCCGCGGTGGAGTCGTCCGTCGGCAACTGGCTGCACGACCTGGTCGCGGTCAGCAAGGCGATCGGGGCGGCGTTCGCGGCGCTGGCGGGGCAGGCGGCGGCCGGCCGGCTGCTGTTCGCGATGGCCCGCGACCGCCGGTTGCCGGGCCCGGTGGCCAAGGTGGACGCGCACAGCGGGGTGCCCCGCCGGGCGCTGCTGTGCGCCGCCGCGGTCACGCTGGTCGCGGCGGTGTGGGCGGCCCGCCGCGACGACGGCCTGGACCGGTTGGCCTCGGTGGTGAACATCGGCGCGCTGACCGCGTTCGCCCTGCTGCACGCCTCGGTGATCGGCTGGTTCTGGCTCCGCAAGCGGGCCGAGGTGCCGAGCGTGCTGCGCCACGTGCTGATCCCGCTGACCGGCCTCGGCATCGTCATCGCGGTGATCGTCGAGGCGTCTGGCACGGCCCAGCTCATCGGCGCGATCTGGTTCGGGGTCGGCCTGGTGGTGTTGGCCGCGCAGTGGCGCGAGCGCAGGCGCGCGGGGGGCGGGGGTGCTGGTGGGGTTGGCGGGCCGCCGGCGGTCTAGGGCGCGGGCCGGTGGGGCGGCGGCGGTACGGGACCGGGCCGGCGAGCCGTAAGAGGTACGGGACCGGGCCGTCCCGCGACGACGGCCCCGGGCGTCGGGAGCTGGACGTCGGGGGCCAGGCGTCGCGGGCTACGGGTCGGGACCGAGGGCCAAGGGTTGCGGGGCGAGGCCCCGCGTAGGGGCCGCGGGTCGGGCCCCGGCCGTTGTCAGTGGCCGCCGCTAGGCTCGTTCGCATGGCTGTGAACACGTCCGCTGAGGCGCCCATCCCGGTCGGCGAGGTCTCCCGGCTGATCGGGGGCTGGATCGACCGGCTGGGCGCGGTGTGGGTGGAGGGGCAGATCGCCCAGCTCTCGCGGCGCCCGGGGGCGGGCGTGGTGTTCCTGACCCTGCGCGACCCTTCGTACGACATCTCCCTCACGGTCACCTGCTTCCGCTCCGTCTTCGACGAGGTCGCGGACGCGGTCGCGGAGGGCGCCCGGGTCGTGGTGCACGCGAAGCCGGAGTGGTACGCCCCGCGGGGCCAGCTCTCGCTGCGCGCGGCCGAGATCCGCCCGATGGGCGTGGGCGAGCTGCTGGCCAGGCTGGAGCGGCTGAAGAAGTCGCTGGCCGCCGAGGGGCTGTTCGCGGCGGACCGCAAGCGCCGGCTGCCGTTCCTGCCGCAGCGCATCGGGCTGGTCTGCGGCCGGGCATCGGCGGCCGAGCGCGACGTGTTGGAGAACGCCCGGCTGCGCTGGCCCGCCGTGCGGTTCGAGGTGCGCCCGGTGCCGGTGCAGGGGGTGCACGCGGTGCCGCGGGTCATCGAGGCGGTCCGGGAGCTGGACGCGCATCCCGACGTCGACGTGATCGTGGTGGCGCGGGGCGGCGGCAGCGTGGAGGACCTGCTGCCGTTCTCGGACGAACAGTTGGTACGGGCGGTCGCCGCCTGCCGTACGCCGGTGGTCTCGGCCATCGGCCACGAGCCCGACACGCCGCTGCTCGACCTGGTCGCCGACCTCAGGGCGTCCACGCCGACCGACGCGGCGAAGCAGGTGGTGCCGGACGTCGGCGAGGAGCTGAGCCGGGTGCAGCAGCTCCGCGAGCGCGCGCTGCGCGCGGTGAGCGGGCAGCTCGACCGCGAGGAGCGCGGGCTCGCGGCGGCGCTGGCCCGGCCTTGCATACGGCAGCCGCAGCGCATGGTGGACGACCGCGCGCAGCAGATCGACGCCCTGCTGCACCGCAGTCGCGGCACCCTGCGCCACCTCCTGGACCGCGCCGACTCCGAGTTGGCCCACACCCGCGCGCGGGTGGTGGCCCTGTCCCCCGCGGCGACGCTGCGCCGTGGCTATGCGGTGCTGCAACACGAGGGCGGCACGGTCGTCCGGGACGCGGCCGAGGTCACCGACGGCGAGCGGCTGCGCGCCCGGGTCGCCGAAGGGTCGTTCACGGTCGTCGCCGAGCGTCCGTCGACTCCGTCGGCTGAGCGGCCCGAGCCCGCGGGGCCAGCGGAGCGCCCCGCCGACGGGGCCGGGGCGCCCGACGCGCCGTAGCGCCCCGGGCACCCCTGCGCGGCACCCCCTCAGAAGTGCGGGTCGAGTTCCGAGCCCCACTGCCAGGGGCCGGGCACGGACGGCTTCCACTTGGCTTCGAGCCTGATCGTCTCCCACTGGGGGTTGCGGGGATCGAGCGACGTCCGGTGGAGGTAGTGGCCGTTCTTCGGGTGCAGGCAGTCCTTCCAGTGGTACGTGCCCCGGCCGAGGAACAGGTCCCTCCGCTCCCCGAGCCCACCGGACTGGAGCCAGTCGTAAGTGCCGGCGGCCAGGTCGATGTCGCGCTCGACGCAGGACGTCGGCATGCCGCTGGTGGGTCGGTTGGTGAGCTCCTGGGTCTTCTTGTTGTGGGCGACCTCGGCCGCGGAGGCGGTGCCCGACGCTCCGATGAGGGCCACGCCGAGCAGGGCCGTGGCGGCGGTGAGGCTTCGCAGGGTGCGTGCCACGATCGTTTCCTTCCGGTTGCGCGTACTTCTTCCTGATGGGTCGGACCGACGCACCGGAACCGGGGCACGGGCGGCCACCGACGCGCGCGTCGCCGGCGCCCCCGGGCGTGCCCCGCCCCTGGCGTTACCCCAGGTGTAGTGCGTTCCCGTCGTGACCCGTCCCCGTCCCGGGGCCCCCGCCCCCGCGCCTCGGACCACCGCTCGACCGGCCGGGCGCCACACGGCCGCAACCCCGTTGTCGTACCCCGCCTCTAGGCTGGAGGCATGGTGAAGACGGGCGAGAAGACCACCGGGACCGCGCTCGGGTACGAGCAGGCGCGGGACGAGCTGGTGGAGGTCGTGCGCCGGTTGGAGACGGGCGGCACGACGTTGGAGGAGTCGCTCGCGCTGTGGGAGCGCGGCGAGGAGTTGGCGCAGGTCTGCCGGCGCTGGCTGGACGGCGCGCGGGCCAGGCTCGACGCGGCCCTGACCGAAGGCGCCGAGCCGTCCGCGGCGAACGCCGAAGGCGGCCCGACGGGCACCACCGACGATTCGGCGACCGCCCCGGACTGACCCCGCCATCCCGGCCCACCCGCCGGACCACACCCCTTCACCACCCACCCGCCACGAGCCGGGCGGGCCCTGACGACGCCCCGTACGAGCCGCGCCCCGTACGACCACCTCCGCATGTCCCGGCTCCCGTGCGCAGCGGCCCCGCGATCCCGGCCGCACGCCCGAGCCACCCGGACGCCGGCCCCAGCCCCGAGCCCCGTGCACGGGCCTCCGCAGCCAACCCACCGACTCTCGCCCGCGCGACCGCCCCGCGGCGAGACCTCCCGTACGGGCCATGCGTACGCACCGTCCGCGGCGGCCCACCGCAGGGGCCGCCACCCGCAGCCAGGCGCTCCACATCGGAATGGAGCCGCTCGGGGCGGGGTTACTTCCGGGCGGGGCCCTGCGGAGCGCGGCCGGGCCGCGGGCCGCGTGATCTGGGCCACGCCCCTCTAGGTTTAGTTGAAAATTAACCTAAACCCCGTACAGTGAGAACCACCAAGCTCGACCATGTGCCGGTAGACCCGCATAAACAAGCAGAAGGTATGTCATGACTCTCGCCCTCGACGCAGCCGCCCAGAACCTGCTCTTCCGTGAGGCCCACACCGCCAACGCGTTCATCGACGAGCCGGTGAGCGACGAGCAGGTCCAGGCGATCTACGACCTGGTGAAGTACGCCCCGACGGCGTTCAACATGTCGCCGCTGCGCGTACTGCTGGTCCGTTCGCCGGAGGCCCGCGAGCGCCTGGTGTCGCACATGGCCGAGGGCAACCGCCCGAAGACCGCCGCCGCGCCGCTGGTCGCCGTGCTCGCCGTGGACCACGAGTTCCACGAGGAGCTGCCGAAGCTGCTCCCGCACGCCCCGGGCATCGCCGACGCCTTCTTCTCCGAGCGCCCGGTGCGCGAGCAGGCCGGCACGTTCAACGCCGCGCTCCAGATCGGCTACTTCATCCTCGGCGTGCGCGCGGCCGGCCTGGCCGCCGGCCCGATGACCGGCTTCGACGCCGAGGGCCTGACCAAGGAGTTCTTCCCCGACGGCAACCACCAGGCGCTCGCCGTGGTCAACCTGGGCAAGCCGGGCGAGGGCGCCTTCAACCCCCGCTCGCCGCGCCTGGCCTTCGACGAGGTCGTCACCACCGTCTGAGCCCGCCCCCGGATCGGCCCCGCCCTTCCGGCCGCGCCGCGCCCCCGGCCCACCCGCATCGGTGACCGGGGGCGCGGCGCGCCCCGTACCAGGTCAGCCGCGTGACGCCAGGGGCGCGGGGCCGTGGGCGAAGTCAGCGGCGTACGGCCGTGAGGCCCCTTGATGCCTTACGCGCGAGGCCGCCGGCGCGAGCCCGGGAGCTCCGCGGCACCACCCGTCAGCCGGGACCACGCGCCAACCGACGCCCGCTCGGCTACTCCGCGGGCTTCGCCGAAGACGGCGTGGCGGCGGGGGTGCCGGTGGGCGCGGCGTCGGCGGACGGCTTGCCCGTGGGCGCGCTGCTCGGCGGGAAGCTGGGCTTGACGCCGCGCTCGATCTTGAGCGACCGCACCATCAGCAGCAGATCGGCGTCGGGCGCAGTGCCGGTCACCACGGTCGTCGCCCCGGGCACCTTGTGCACCAGCGCGTCGTACTTCTCGCCGCGGTAGCGGGTCCACTTCCGGCCGTCCACCTCGACCTCGCCGCCGGCCGGCTTGGCCTTGTGGGTGACGTCGGCGACGTACCGGTCCGCCCGGGGGGAGTCGCTCTGCTCGACGCCGATGTACTCCTTGTCGGGCGTCAGATAGCCCAGGTGCCACACCGCACCGAAGTCCGACTTGCCCCGGTAGCTCACCGACGTCGCCCGCCAACCGGTGGGCAGCCCCTCGGGCGCGGCGACCGGATACGGGGCCGCGCGGCGCACCTGGTCCACCTCGACCCGGGTGTTCACCGTCTTGATCGGGTCTTTGCTGTCGTCGTGCGGGATGAAGACGTAGATCCCCATCGCCACGAGGCACACCACAGCCATCGACAGCACCAGATTCAGTACGGTCTGATTCTCACCACGCATACCGGCCACGCACCCATCGTCCCCTACGCCCGTTCCGGGCATGACCAGGGGCCCCGTTCCCGCGCGCGGCGCCTTGCACTGTCGTGCGTGATAGCGCTCATACGTAGGGCCCTCTGCTCATTTTCGCGACCTACCGTTAAAGTCATGAGCACCCTCGCCCTCCTTGCCCCGCTTCGGGCGGGAGGGGTCACACGGCCGTCGCCGTACAGAAAGGTGCGCTCCGATGACCGAGCATCATCTGCCGTCCCCCCTCGAAGTCAGCCCCGAGGCTCCCGACCGCAACCTCGCGTTGGAGCTGGTCCGGGTGACCGAGGCCGGTGCCATGGCGTCCGGCCGCTGGGTCGGCCGCGGCGACAAGAACGGCGCGGACGGCGCGGCCGTCAAGGCCATGCGTTCGCTCGTGCACACGGTCTCGATGAACGGCGTGGTGGTCATCGGGGAGGGCGAGAAGGACGAGGCGCCGATGCTCTTCAACGGCGAGCGCGTCGGCGACGGGACCGGCCCGGAGTGCGACGTGGCCGTCGACCCGGTGGACGGCACCACGCTCACCGCCAAGGGCATGGCGAACGCGGTCTCGGTGCTCGCGGTCGCCGAGCGCGGCTCGATGTTCGACCCGTCGGCCGTCTTCTACATGGACAAGCTGGTCACCGGCCCCGAAGCGGCCGAGTTCGTCGACATCACGGCACCGGTCGGGGTGAACATCCGGCGCATCGCCAAGGCCAAGCGCTCCAGCCCGGAGGACGTGACCGTCGTCATCCTGGACCGGCCGCGGCACGACGGGATCGTCAAGGAGGTCCGGGAGGCCGGCGCCCGCATCAAGTTCATCTCCGACGGTGACGTGGCCGGCGCGATCATGGCCGTCCGCGAGGGCACCGGCGTGGACCTGCTGCTCGGCGTGGGCGGCACCCCGGAGGGCATCATCGCGGCCTGCGCCATCAAGTGCCTGGGCGGCACCATCCAGGCCAAGCTGTGGCCGCGGGACGACGCGGAGCGGCAGCGCGCGCTCGACGCGGGCCACGACCTCGACCGGGTCCTCCAGACGGACGACCTGGTCAGCGGCGACAACGTGTTCTTCGTCGCCACCGGCATCACCGACGGCGACCTGCTGCGCGGGGTGCGCTACCGGGCCGAGACCGCCACCACCCAGTCACTGGTGATGCGCTCCAAGTCGGGCACCATCCGGCAGATCGACTCCACGCACCGGCTGTCCAAGCTGCGCGCGTACGCCGCGGTCGACTTCGAACGCGCCCGCTGAGGCCCACCGCGGTCGCCCACCCGCCGCACCACCGGCCGCGGGCCTGCTGACGGCGGCCCCGCCGGCCGATGAGCCGCACCGGAGAGAGCCGCACCGGGCCGGGCGCACGGGAGCGGAACGCCTGGGCGCAAGCAGCCCCGGGAGCGGAACGCCGTGGCGTGAGCAGGCACAGGGGCGGAACGCAGCGGGACACAGTTGAGCCGGGCTCGCCGACGGATCGGCGAGCCCGGCTCCCCCGCTTTCCGGCGCGCGTGGGACGCGGGGAAGCGGGTGGCACCTGGCGGGGCGGGCCCGGGGTGAGGGTGTCCGAGGCGGGTGTCGGAGCTCGCTGCGGGCGCCGTCAGCCAGCCGCGGCGACCCGCACCGCGCGCTGGAGCTCAGCCTCCCGGCGCCGGCGGCGGGCCAGCACCACGCGGCGCTCGGCCGCGGTGAGACCGCCCCACACGCCGTACGGCTCCGGCTGTATCAGCGCGTGCTCCCGGCACTCGACCATGACGGGGCAGCGCGCACAGACGCGCTTGGCCGCCTCTTCCCGGGAGAGCCGGGCCGCGGTCGGTTCCTTGGAGGGGGCGAAGAAGAGCCCGGCTTCGTCGCGGCGGCACACCGCCTCGGAATGCCAGGGGCCGGCCTGTTCCCGGGCGTGATCACGCTGCGGGGGCACAGCGGCGTCCAGGGGGTGATGCGGTTGCAGCACGGTCTACTCCTGACGACGGCTCCGGTTTGGGTCACCCTTGCCCGCCTCGCTGCGCACGACTTTTCGCGCCCGCAGCCGTACGAGAGACGATGCACGAAGCTTTACCCGCTGTGCGGGTGCTTATGCACACGGTTGCCTCACGTCGTACGGGCGTTCCGATCGCCGCGTGGAGCTGTGCGTTTTTGGTACGCCGTGCCGTCGTTTCCGATCAGCGCTTCGCGTTCAGGTTCCGTACCCGCTTCCCGCGCTTGGGCTTGGCCTCCACGCCGCCGAAGACCGCGAGCCCGCTGACGACGACCACCGGGGCCGCCGGGTCCTCGGCTTCCACATCGGCCACGTCGAAGCCGCCGAAGATGCCGGTGCCCGCGCTGCGCAGGGTGACGTTCTCCGGCACCCTGATGTCCACCCCGCCGAAGATCGCGGTGACCTGCACCACCACCTCCTGCTGCTCGAACACCGCCTCGGTCAGGTCGATCTCCACGCCGCCGAACAGGGCGAACGCATTGGTCTTGCGCCCCACCCGCCAGCGGCCCCGGCGGCCGGCGCCGCCGAAGACGGCGATCAGGTTGTCGGTGGCGGAGCTGCGCACCGGCGGCAGCGTGGGAACCACGGCGGAGGCCGGCCGACTCGCGCCGGCACGGCCCGCCGGGTCGCCGGCCGAAGCGGGCAGGTCCCGGACGAACAGGGCGAGTTCGCCGTGCGTCTTCGCCTCGTACACCCCGCTGATGCGCTCGGCGTGCTCCTCCGCGGTCAGCCGGCCCTCGGCCAGGGCCTCGCGCAGGATGTCGGCGGTGCGGTCGCGGTCCGCGTCCGAGGCCCGGATGGCGTCCTCGGACAGCACGGCGGGGGCCGCGGGGGCTGCGGGAGCCGCGGGTACGGCAGCGGCCACCGGGGCCACGGGTGCGGTGGGAGCTGCGGGGACCGCAGGTGCGGCAGGGGCTGCGGTACGGGGCTTCGTCAGGGGAACCGGCTGCTGTTCGTCCACCCGCGACAGCCTAGCGAAACGCGATAGATCGCGATAGGGGCGGACTGAGTCCCACCTCACCGACACGATGTCGGATCGCCGTTCTACCCTGGTGGACGCTCCCCGTGCTCCGTCCGGGAGGCGCCTGCCATCGACGTCAGCGAGATACCGCAGTGAGGATTGGCCCCGATGCCTGAGTTCGTGTACACGGATCTGCTGCCCGTAGGCCCGGACGCCACCCCGTACCGGCTCGTGACCGCCGAGGGCGTGAGCACCTTCGAGGCCGACGGTCGCACCTTCCTCAAGGTGGAGCCCGAGGCGCTGCGGAAGCTGGCGGCCGAGGCCATGCACGACATCTCGCACTACCTGCGCCCGGCCCACCTCGCGCAGCTCCGCCGCATCCTGGACGACCCGGAGGCCAGCCCCAACGACCGGTTCGTCGCGCTCGACCTGCTGAAGAACGCCAACATCGCGGCGGCCGGCGTGCTGCCGATGTGCCAGGACACCGGCACCGCGATCGTGATGGGCAAGCGCGGCCAGCAGGTGCTCACCTCCGGCGGCGACGAAGAGGCGCTCTCGCGCGGCATCTACGACGCGTACACCCAGCTCAACCTGCGCTATTCGCAGATGGCCCCGCTGACCATGTGGGACGAGAAGAACACCGGCTCCAACCTGCCGGCGCAGATCGAGCTGTACGCGACGGACGGCGACGCGTACAAGTTCCTCTTCATGGCCAAGGGCGGCGGCTCGGCCAACAAGTCCTTCCTCTTCCAGGAGACGAAGGCGGTGCTGAACGAGGCGTCGATGATGAAGTTCCTGGAAGAGAAGATCCGCTCGCTGGGGACGGCGGCCTGCCCGCCGTACCACCTGGCCATCGTCGTCGGCGGCACCAGCGCCGAGTACGCGCTGAAGACCGCCAAGTACGCCTCCGCGCACTACCTGGACGAGCTGCCCGCCGAGGGCTCGCCGGCCGGGCACGGCTTCCGGGACAAGGAGCTTGAAGAGAAGGTCTTCGAGCTGACCCAGAAGATCGGCATCGGCGCCCAGTTCGGCGGCAAGTACTTCTGCCACGACGTGCGCGTGGTGCGGCTGCCGCGGCACGGCGCGTCCTGCCCGGTGGCCATCGCCGTGTCCTGCTCGGCCGACCGGCAGGCCGTCGCGAAGATCACTGCCGAGGGCGTCTTCCTTGAGCAGTTGGAGACCGACCCGGCGCGCTTCCTGCCGGAGACCACCGAGGACGAGCTGACCGCGGGCGCCGGTCCTGACCTGGAGGCGGTGGCCGTCGACCTGAACCAGCCGATGGACGCCATCCTGGCCGAGCTGACCCGGCACCCGGTCAAGACCCGCCTCTCGCTCACCGGCACGCTGGTGGTGGCACGCGACATCGCGCACGCCAAGATCAAGGAGCGGCTGGACGCGGGCGAGGAGATGCCGGCGTACCTGAAGGACCACCCGGTGTACTACGCGGGCCCGGCCAAGACCCCCGAGGGGTACGCGTCGGGTTCCTTCGGCCCGACCACGGCCGGCCGGATGGACGCCTACGTGGAGCAGTTCCAGGCCGCTGGCGGCTCCAAGGTGATGCTGGCCAAGGGCAACCGCTCGCAGCAGGTCACCTCGGCCTGCGCGGCGCACGGCGGCTTCTACCTCGGCTCCATCGGCGGCCCCGCCGCCCGCCTCGCCCAGGACTGCATCAAGAAGGTGGAGGTGCTGGAGTACGAGGAGCTGGGCATGGAGGCGGTCTGGAAGATCGAGGTCGAGGACTTCCCGGCGTTCATCGTGGTCGACGACAAGGGCAACGACTTCTTCGCCGACCCGTCCCCCACCCAGCCCCTGCTGACCAGCATCCCGGTCCGCAAGGCGGACTGACCCGCACGGACGCCCCCACGGGGCGAGCGAAGCACCACGAGGGAGCCCCGACCGGCGTCGGGGCTCCCTCATGCGGTTCGCCGCGACTCACTCACGCCGCGCCAGCGTCTCCCTCACGACGTCCTCGGTCGGGACGCCGGGGGCCGGGTTGGCCGTGCGCTCGTCGATGATCCGGTTGATCTCGCGCTCTTCCCGCTCCTGGTACCTGCGCAGGACCCCGATGGACTCTACGGGCAGCGACTGCGTCATGCACCGAAAGCACCAAGTGTCACTTGTGTACACAGGGAACCCGCAGCACACACCGCAAACCCGAGCCGCCCGGAACCCCCCGTCGGGAACACCTGGCGGCCGGTGGGTGCTGGCCCTGGCAGGAGGTTCGACGATGAGCGACGAGCAGTACCGGATCGAGCACGATTCGATGGGTGAGGTACGGGTCCCGGCGGACGCCAAGTGGCGGGCGCAGACGCAGCGGGCCGTGGAGAACTTCCCGCTGTCGGGGCAGCGCCTTGAGCGGGCGCACATTCAGGCATTGGCGCAGGTCAAGGCCGCTGCGGCAACGGTCAACGCGGGGCTTGGGGTGATCGACGCCGAGATCGCCGGCGCCATCGCCGAGGCCGCGGGCGAGGTGGCCGACGGGCGCTGGGACGCGCACTTCCCGGTCGACGTCTTCCAGACCGGCTCCGGCACCTCGTCCAACATGAACGCCAACGAGGTGATCGCGACCCTGGCCAGCGAGCGGCTCGGCCGCCCCGTACACCCCAACGACCACGTCAACGCCAGCCAGTCGTCCAACGACGTCTTCCCCTCCTCGATCCACATCGCCGCCACCGCGGCCGTCACCGCCGACCTGGTGCCGGCCCTGGAACACCTCGCTGTGGCCCTCGAAGCCAAGGCGGAGGAGTTCGCGGACGTGGTGAAGTCGGGTCGTACGCATCTCATGGACGCGACGCCGGTCACCCTCGGCCAGGAGTTCGGCGGCTACGCGGCCCAGGTGCGGTACGGCGTGGAGCGGCTGCACGCAGCGCTGCCGCGGCTGGCCGAGCTGCCGCTCGGCGGCACCGCCGTGGGCACCGGCATCAACACCCCGCCAGGCTTCTCGGCCGCCGTCATCGCCGAGGTGGCCCGTGCCACCGGGCTGCCGCTGACCGAGGCCAGGAACCACTTCGAGGCGCAGGGCGCGCGCGACGGCCTGGTGGAGACCTCGGGGCAACTGCGCACCATCGCGGTCGGGCTCACCAAGATCTGCAACGACCTGCGGTGGATGGCGTCCGGGCCGCGCACCGGGCTGGCCGAGATCGCCCTGCCCGACCTCCAGCCCGGCTCCTCGATCATGCCGGGCAAGGTGAACCCGGTGGTGCCGGAGGCGGTGCTGATGGTCGCGGCGCAGGTCACCGGGAACGACACGACGGTGGCGACCGCCGGGGCCGCGGGCAACTTCGAGCTCAACGTGATGCTGCCGGTGATCGCCAAGAACCTGCTGGAGTCCATCCGGCTGCTCAGCAACGCGGCCCGGCTGCTCGCCGACCGCACGGTGGCCGGCATCACCGCCAACGCGGAACGGGCCAGGGAGTACGCGGAGTCCTCGCCTTCGGTCGTCACCCCGCTCAACCGGTACCTCGGCTACGAGGAGGCCGCAAAGGTGGCGAAGCGGTCGCTGGCCGAACGCAAGACGATCCGTCAGGTGGTCCTGGAGGGCGGCTACGTGGAGCGGGGCGACCTGACGGTCCAGCAGCTCGACGCCGCGCTTGACGTGCTGCGGATGACCCGCCCGTAGCGACGCCGACGCCCGACGACGCCCACGCCGGCCGCGGGGCCCTCCCGGCGCCTCCCCGCCCCGGGCCCCGCCCCGCCGCAGGCACCTCCCGCCGCGAGCCGCTGCCCGCTGCCGGCACCTCCCGCCCCGGGCCGCTGCCCGCTGCCGGTCGCCGCTCCACGCCAAGCGCCCCTTCCGCGCGCTAAGCGCCGTACCCCCGGCGCACGGCGCCCCGCGGGGGCGGGGTGGCGCGTTCGAGGGCGGGTGGGGTGCGGCGGGGCCGCAGTTGCCCGGGGTGACCGCCGCGTACCCGCGTACGTGCGCCGATCCGGCCCGCCGCGCGGGACGGGCTCCAGGAAATGGGATTCGTCACGGCGCGGCAGCCTTGCCACGCCTAAGATCTGCTCATGACAGCGGACATGGTGGAAACGCGGGGCGCGGCCGGCGCCGCCCACTGGGAGCCGGGCGCCCAGGTCCTGTGGCGCTACCGGGCCAACGGCCGCGACCGGAGCATTCACATCTGCCGCCCGGTGACCGTCGTGCAGGACACGGACGACCTGCTCGCCGTCTGGCTCGCGCCCGGCACGGTCTGTGCCAAGCCGCAGTTGACCGACGGGACCGACCTCCACCAGGAACCGCTCACCACCCGTTACACCAAACCCCGCACGGTCGTCGAAACCCGTTGGCTCGGCACCGGTGTGCTGAAGCTGGTGCGGCCGGGCGACCCCTGGTCGGTCTGGCTGTTCTGGGACGACGGCTGGCGGTTCCGCAACTGGTACGTGAATCTGGAGGAGCCGCAGACCCGTTGGTGCGGCGGGGTCGACTCCGAGGACCACTTCCTCGACCTCGTGGTCAACCCGGATCGGAGCTGGGAGATGAAGGACGAGGACGAGTTCGCGCAGGCGCAGCGGGTCGGCCTGGTGGCGCCGCACCAGGCGGCGCGGATCAGGTCCGCCGGCCGGGCCGCGGTGGCCGCCGTCGAATCCTGGGGTGCCCCGTTCCGCGACGGCTGGGAGAATTGGCGACCGGACCCGGCGTGGCCGGTCCCCGCCCTCCCGGCGGACTGGCCCGCCCTACGAGAACGCCCGCGGACACATGCCTCTTGATGTGCACCTGGACTTCAAACGTAGGATCGTCCTCCGCAACACTGCTCCGGCAGGAAACACAGCAACGCAACTCACGAATGAAGTACGGGATTTGACGTGCGGTCACAGAAGGGCAATGTCGTGAGCGGTGACGGCCACCACGGGTACGAGGCGTACGGCCGGTTAGAGATCGATCGCAGCGGGCAGGCCGAGGCGTTCGACGCGATCGGCGACCGGTACGACGAAGCGTTTCCCCACAAGGACGGTCAGCTCCGGTCCGGCCAGTGGCTGACCGATGCGCTGCCCCGCGGGGCGCGCGTGCTCGACATCGGCAGCGGCACCGGGGTGCCCACCGCCCGCCAGCTCAGCGACGCGGGGCACGAGGTGGTCGGCATCGACATCTCGCCCGGAATGCTCAAGATCGCCCGGGACCAGGTGCCGGAGGGCACCTTCCACCTGGTCGACGTCGCGCAACTGCGCCCCGGCGCGCCGTACGGCCCCGGTGGCGCGCACGACCTGGGCACCTTCGACGGCGTGAGCGCGTACTTCTCGCTGCTGATGCTGCCGCGGGTGGAGATCCCGCTGGCGCTGCGTACCGTGCACGGGCTGCTGAAGCCGGACGGCCTGCTGGCGCTGGCCATGGTCGAGGCCGACGTGGACGACTTCTCGATCCCGTTCCTGGGGAACACGATTCGGGTATCCGGTTACCTGCGGGACGAACTGCGCCAGGTCGTGCATGATGCCGGCTTCGACATCATCGGTGAGGACTCGCACACGTACGCCCCGGCCAGTACGGACGTACCACCCGAGCTCCAGATCTTCCTGCACTGCCGACGACGCGCCTGACCTCGGTGCGCCCGACCGATACGGGCGCACGGCCCCGGACGGATGGAAACCCACGCGTGACGGAGCATCCCACCTCCCACGACCGCAGGCAGGCCGCCGCACCCGCGGCGGCCTCCGGCGCGGCCATGCCCGAAGACGCGCATGGCGCGGTCCCGGACCCGCGCACCGGTCTGGGCCCCGGCCCCGGCCCGGCCGCCGCCCCGGAGCCGGGCCCCGACCACCGGCCGCGCCCGGCGGCGGGCCACGAGGCCGAACCGCACCACCCCGAGCCGCCCGCGGCCCAGGGACCGCCAGGGC